>NZ_VIKY01000226.1:0-33277 GCF_009711925.1 Dolichospermum sp. UHCC 0352
TCCAAATGCTTCGCCCGTACAGTTGTCAGTGGTAATAATTCTTGCCTGTTCCCTGTTCCCTGTTCCCTGTTCCCTTTCACTCAACTATTGTAGCGATCGCTTCGTCAATTCCAGAAGATACACTAGGTAATTCCAGACAATATCCCGCACCGTAGACAGTCTTAATGTAGCGTGGATGACGAGGATCTGGTTCGAGTTTGGTTCTCAAATGACGAATATGCACGCGAATAGTCTCAATATCATCATCAGGATCATAACCCCAAACTTCTCTGAGGATTTCGCTGGGGGAAACGGTTTGTCCATGACGTTGTAGCAAGCAGTGGAGTAACTCAAATTCTAAATGAGTCAATTTCACTGTTGTTTTGAACCAGATAGCCTCAAATCTTTCGGGAACGAGAGTAATCGGTCCATAGTTGAGAATTTCGCTATGTTTTGCAGCTTGGGGAATCCTGTCCGTGCGTCTTAATAAAGCCCGTACCCGCGCTAATAACTCTTCTAGCTCAAAGGGTTTGGTGAGATAGTCATCCGCACCAGCATTAAAGCCTTCTACCTTGTTTTGAGTTTGGCTTAAAGCAGTTAACATCAATACAGGAATTTCGGAAGTGCGTTCATCCCGACGTAAGCGTTGACAAACTGTAAACCCATCTACTCTAGGTAACATCAGATCGAGCATAATTAAGTCTGGTTGTAGCTGGAGAGCCAGCGCCTGACCTTTGATACCATCTTCGGCTTGACTAACATCGTAGCCCGCCATTTCCAAGTTGACGGCAACAAGTTCTGAAATCGCTGGGTCATCGTCTATGACAAGAATCCTCGGCATTCTTAAAAATTATAACTACTTTATTTAAGGATAATTGACGTTTCCTCGACTACCAAAATTTCGCTTTGCTGATTCTGGGAAAAAGTTGAGGGATTGTGAGATCATGGAGCAAACTCTAGACAGTTGTTTTCCTTGATATATAAAAAGATTACCACCTCAATTATAAAAAATATGTTAAACCTAATATAAATATTAAAAGTAAATGATTGTAATATTTATATGTATAAATACGAGTATTTGCCGCCCTATTTTTTGCAAAATGGCGTGACCATGACGACTTATACAGCTTTATGGGCTAATCGTGATTGGGAGCGTAAAACTACTCACCCAGAACCAAAATACCAGGAAGTCATCTTCACAGGTGGTCAAGGTGTGCCAATTTTTGGAAAAGTTGCTATTCCCCCAAATGCCCATAGTACGATTCTTGGCACTTATGGTATTACTGGAGAATTAGACCAACAATGGTTTTTAAGAATTTTGGGACGCAAGGCTTACGCCCAAGGCTATGCTGTGGTGTTATTTGATTGGCGGGCGCATGGTAAAACCGCAGAATTATCGCCAACATTGACTTCTGATGGTTTGTATGAAGGGGAAGATTTTGTCAGAATTGCGGAAACTGCGGCAAAAATGGGTTGTCCTTCGCCATTTTGGTTTACGGGCTATTCTTTGGGGGGACAATTGGCGTTGTGGGGAGTGAAAGCCGCAGCGGATTTAGCACCTAAAGACATTGATATTGCAGGTGGGGCGGTGATTTGTCCGAGTTTGGATTCGTTCCGTTCATTGACTTATTTGGTTACACACCCCTTTGGTAAATATATTGAATCTCGCATTGCTAAGGAATTGAAAAAACTGGCCTGGAAAATTCATGCTGTTTATCCTGAATCTATGCAACCAGAAGCTATTGCACGGGCTAATAGTATTTGGGGATTTGATGAAGAATTGGTGATTGAACGTTTGGGTTTTGCCACCGTCGCTGATTATTATCAAGCCAGCAGTGGGTTAGAATTATTACCTAAATTGTCCAAACCAACTTTAATTTTATATGCTGCTGATGACCCTTTATTTGATCCTGCCATTATTCCTGATTTAGAAGCCGCTGCTACGAAAAACCCTGACATAGATTTATTACTGACTCGCTACGGTGGCCATGTTGGTTATGTGAGTAGCAAAAAATGTCAAAATCAATATGAAGATCCTGATCAATGGTGGGCTTGGAATCGTGTTTTAGAGTGGATAGAAACAAGCCGTAGCCAAAAAATTGAAAATGGTTCTATGCAAAAAAGTAAAGTTTAATTATTAGCGATTGTGTTTAATTTTAATTGGCTACCTGCACCTAAAAAATTAGATTTGTTATTAAATGATGTGCATATTTGGCGCATTAATTTAAATTCATCAGAATCACAATTACAATTTTTTCGAGAAACTTTATCTAGTGATGAAATTGCTCGCGCCCAAAGGTTTTATTTTCCTGAACATCGGCAAAGATTTATTGCTGGACGTGGCACTCTCCGCGCCATTTTAGGGCAATATTTGGGTATTGATCCCAAACAAGTAGAATTTGAATATCAGCCCCGTGGTAAGCCTTTATTAGCGGCTAAATTTGCTGATCAAGGATTATTATTTAACTTATCTCATTCCCAAGATTTGGCTTTGTGTGGAGTAAGTTATCAAAATCAAATTGGTGTGGATTTAGAATATATTCGCACTATGTCTGATTTGGAAAGTCTGGCAAAACGGTTTTTTTCTTTTAAAGAATATGAACAT
Source organism: Dolichospermum sp. UHCC 0352 (assembly GCF_009711925.1). NCBI lineage: Bacteria > Bacillati > Cyanobacteriota > Cyanophyceae > Nostocales > Aphanizomenonaceae > Dolichospermum > Dolichospermum sp. UHCC 0352. Next base: position 2,585 of record NZ_VIKY01000226.1, read on the forward strand.
CTGCGACTTATTTCTCCCCAAGAACAGCAACAAATATTTTTCCGTTATTGGACTTGCAAAGAAGCTTATTTAAAAGCCACAGGAGATGGTTTAGTACAGTTAGAAGAAATTGAAATATCTTTAACACCAAATCAACCAAGTCAATTACTTGTATCAGGAGATTGGAATTTAAGAGAATTAACACCAGCAGAAAATTTTGCGGCTGCGGTTGTAGTTGCAGGTAGCAATATTAATTTGCATTGCTGGGAATATTACTGAAAAAGAGTTCAGAAGTGAGAATCAATTATTGGGGATACTGAATTCTTTTTTATTCCTTCTTCTGACTTCTGACTCCTATTCTAGATACTTTCTATTTCAAAATCGCGTAAGTGGGCTTTAAATTTTTTGCCAAACTGCACTAAAAAAGGAAAGTTAGCACTCACGGGTCTACCCTGCCATTGGGTGACAATAGCCACTATTTCTCCTTCTGTACCTTTGATGTCAAAAGCCTGACCGCGATGTTCAGGATGATGATAAACTACTACTGATTCTTTCACTTGCACGCGATCGCCTACTTTCATAATATCTTATGTATCTAACTTTTTTTGTTCCCAAACCATCTCCACAGCTTTTTTGAATATAAAATCCAGCATGATTTAATGGCAAACTCAATTTTACAACACATCGCGCTATTCAGCCGTGGAACAAACTTGTATATTTCTTATTAAGATGATTGGTAATTGGTAATTGGTAATGGGTAATTGGTAATTGGTAATGGTAATACTCTTTTCCCTACCTCCCCTACCTCCCCTACCTCCCCTACTTCCCCTACCTCCCCTACTTCCCCTACCTCCCCTACCTACTCCCTACCTACTCCCTGCCTGGACAGAATTCTCGCACCTTTTGGGGAAGTTGCCGACAGACTTGTGAGAATGATTGGGGAGATAATTGCCACCAAGCAAATAAACCGACAGTGGTACTTCCCAGCAACAAAACTAATAATCTCGCAAATAGTCCCAAACCTTTGCTTCTAGATGGTTTTATCGGTGCTGTCTGTGCTTCTGTCAGACTTAAATCAAGCAGGGCTTGGGAACTTGCGGCTAAATCTGTTTCTATGGATGCTGTGATAATTAATGCTTCTGAATCGGGAACAGCTAAGGGTTGGGGAGGAATAATTTCTGCCGGAGGTGCGGGGATAATTGCCATTGAGGATGGTTTGGCCACACGACAAAGGGTCAATACTACAGATATATTATCTTGGCCATTCTTTTCATTGGCGAGTTTAATTAATTCCTGGGTAGCATCTGCTATGTCTAAATCGCCTGTAAGCACGGGAATTGCGTAGTCTTGCCAGGATTGTTCGACTAAATTGCGATCGCTTAAACCATCGGAACACAGCAATAAAATCCCATCTTCTTCTATGATAAATCGTTGAATCGAAAAGTTGAGAAATTCGGCTTCTTTTGTGCCTAGTGCTTGGGTCAGGGCTTTGGCTTCTGGGATTTGCAATGCTTGACGATATAAAGTTTTCCCTAAACCAACTTTTCGTTTTACCATATCATCATCTACAGTCAGAAGTTGACAATAATTCTGGGTTATCCAATAAACCCGACTATCACCAATATGGGCTAAATAAAGTTCGTGGGAATTTTCTAATTGTTCTCCTCTTTGGGGGATTTGCAATGACATGATTAAGGTTGTGGCCATGCGTTCTTTGCCCTGGCGTTTTTCCTCGTCATTGCGCGACCATATCACATTATTAACGACTCGCAAACAAGACTCTATTTGTTGATATAATAAATCCGGAGTTAATAGTTCTGTTTGTTGTCCTATCTCTGTTAATAAAGCCCGCATTTGCAATTTGAGAGACTGCAAAGCTAATTGACTCGCAACTTCACCACCTTCATGGCCACCAATACCATCACAAATAATTGCTAGTCGTGGTTGTAATTGATCATCTATATCTCTCGGATGACTGGGATAACAAGCATCTTCATTATGTTTAATAACAGTTCCAGGATCTGTTGCCCCGGCTATGGTTAAATATAAAGGTAAGTCGGCGGCTGTTGTTAGCAATAATTCATTGAGTTGAGTATTGATGATCTGTAAATCAATTTCTGGTTGACACATTAACTCAACTATGATGTTTAGTTTTTCGGCAATTGTGGTTTTGGCTATTGTCACCCAGTTCCGCCAAGAATTACCTAAATCTTGTAAAGTTGGTGGTTCTGTACTTTGATGCAGTTCTAATAACCGAATACACCAACCTTGCACACATAAATTATCTGCTAATAGTAAACTTTGGGCAACTCCTAATTTTGATAAATGTGTCCATAGTTGGAGAATTTGCCATAACCAGTAAACTTGTCTGACGGGAGATGCTTGTTCCCAGGAGTCGGTAATTTTCGGGTAAATGCAGCCTGTTTCATCTATGGGGGCATTTTCTAGCAGTAAAATATCACCATATATTTCTGCTAAGGAAGTAAACCCATAAGCTTGGGGAATATGTAAACGTTGTGAATATAAGCTGAGATAGGGAATAACGATATTTGGCAGTGGGGCAGGTATATGTGGTAGGGTTGCAGGTTTGGTATCTAGCCAAATTTGTGGGTTGATGACTTCATATCTGTCTGCTACTTTTGTTCCTGGGGGAATTTCTGCTACTTGGTTGCCAGTTGCCCGGAGATAGCGGTAAATTAGGGGAGTGTGACAGCGATCGCAAATAGTATCCCCCACAGAGTTAATTGGTTGATCACATTCTGAATTTGGGCAATTAATAATCCGTTGAGTAGAAAGCATAATTAAATTGATGATTAGTTTTTTATGTAAATATTCACTGTATTGATGTATCTAATCTCAAGTTAAGATGGAACTGCATGGAATCAGATTTTAAGAATATTTGAACGCAGATGAACGCAGATAAACGCAGATAAACGCAGATAAGGATGGATCAATAGATTTCATGATTCTTTGCAGTCTCTCATAAAATTAGTACGAGTAAATCTATTGTAAGGGAAAAGCGTTATGCCAAGTTTTACCTTAATTTGGCTGTTAGCAGGGTCGGTTCTGTGTTTAACGGAACTTTCTTTACCATCAGCTTTTGTTTCTTTCTTCATTCCTTCTTCCTTCCTTCCTTCCTTCTGACTCCTGACTCCTGACTCGGTGACTCCTTGACTCGACATTTTGTACACAGTCCAAAAAACTCTAGAGTGTGATAAAACACTTTAAATTGATGGCTGGTTTGTAATTGGTTTTCGAGTTCATGGACAGGACATTGATGAATGGGAATGGAAATACCGCATTGTAGGCAGGTGAGATGGTGTTTATCCTGTTGTGTTAAGCTATATAAGGCTTCCCCATTTGCCAAAGTTCGCACTTGCACTAAGCCTTCTAATTTGAGAGCATCCAAGGAACGGTAAACTGTTGCTAAACCCATGCTTTGTTTGAGATTACGTAGTTCTACGTAAATATCCTGGGCAGAAATGCCTTGTTTAAGATTTTGTAACAGGTTTAAAATCCGTTCTTGACTACGAGTATGTATGGCTCTCATAAATGTTTGTTAAATTTGTATCTATGTAGGGGGAATTCATGAATTACTTCTACTCCTGATTATATTTTCACTCAGTTAGACCATAAAAGTTATAGGATAGCGATCGCAGCATTCAGCAAAAAGCCTGTGCAAATAAAATATATAGCTAAAATTTTCGTGACACTTAGGACTTCAGTTTTAGATCCTGCTGGTGTGGCTGTACAATCTGGCCTCAAACAAATGGGATACGACAACGTGGAACAGGTGAGAATTGGTAAGTACATTGAGTTAACTATTGTCGCACCTGATGAGATGAAAGCGCGTCGAGACTTAAATCAAATTTGTGATCAAATGTTATCAAATCCTGTCATCGAAAATTATCGCTTTGACTTGATTGAGGTAGAATCACAAACTGGCGTATTTTGAAATGGGTAATGGGTAATTGGTGATTGGTGATTGGTAATGGGTAAGAGGGAAAATTCTTGCCTTTTGCCTATTCCCTGACAACTGACAACTGTACGGGCGAAGCATTTGGAGAACTATTTTTGGCAATGACCAATAATTTATCTTCCAAATGCTTCGCCCCTACTAACAACTGACAACTGACAAACAATGAAATTCGGTATTTTAGTTTTTCCAGGTTCTAATTGTGATCGTGACGTTGCCTATGTTACTAGAGATTTACTAGGACAACCAACGCGCATGGTTTGGCATCAAGAGACAGATATTAGTGATATAGATGTAGTGATTGTCCCCGGTGGCTTTAGTTATGGGGATTATTTGCGTTGTGGGGCGATCGCTCGCTTCTCTCCTGTGATGCAGCAAGTAATTGACCATGCACAACAAGGTAAATTTGTCTTGGGTATTTGCAATGGGTTTCAGGTATTAACTGAGGCTGGTTTATTACCTGGGGCATTGGCTAGAAATCAAGATTTGCACTTTATTTGCGATCGCTCTCCCTTGAAAGTTGAGCGTAATAATTTACCTTGGACTCAAGGTTATCTTGAAGGGGAAATCATCACTTTACCCATTGCCCACGGAGAGGGGCGATTTTACAGTGACGAAACCACTTTAGCAGAAATCGAAGCCAACGGACAAGTTTTATTTCGTTATCAAACAAATCCCAACGGTTCACTCAACAACATTGCGGGGATTTGTAATCTGCAAGGCAATGTTTTGGGGATGATGCCACATCCAGAACGAGCAGCAGATTCCGCGTTAGGTAATAGCGATGGTTTGCGTTTGTTTGAGGGGTTGTTGGGGAAGGTAGCGGCTTTAGTGTAATAGATTCCCGGCTTCTTCGCGGAGTCGGGGATTTTTATATTTACTAGATTTAGTATTAAATTCTTCTATTATTGGTATTCATTACATCAACTAAACATTTTTTAAGAACACAGATGGAGAAACATGAAAGAAATTACTAAGTTTCTCGATTTGTTCAATAGTTAGGGGTTGTTCTTCTGACAAAATATCAGATATTATAGTTTCATCGGCAAAAATTGGCATTAAATCTTTGGGTTGTAAATTCAATTCTGTCATTAATACTTTTAATAGTTCTACTCCATAAATATCTGCTACAGGATAATTTTCTTCTTCATATTCAGATACTACTAATCCTAATAAATGCAGATAATCTCGTTCGTCAGGAGTTAGCCTTTCTTGATCTAATAAAGAATCAATAATATTTTGAGTTATGGCTAATTCTTCCTCTGAGGTAATTTTTCTGGGAGGAAAAGCAGTGATCAATTCTACATAAGTTTTAGGTGTACCAAGGGTCTTGTTTCCAATTTTGTTTGTCATATTCTGCATGGGTAAGGATATGGCGAATATACACTTCTTGATATTGATAGTCTACTAAAGCGATCAGTCGGTAATTGTTCCCACTAACGTTGAAAACGGTGAAGTTACCAACTAAATCCGCAGATGGGAATACTTGACGTAATTGAACAAAGTTTTCCCATTTGGCTTTATTAACAATTTTATACCATGTTTCTAGATTTGATTCAGATTTTGGATGCTGCTGCGAAAATTCTTTTAATCTCTTTTTGCTGATAATGTGCATATCTAGACGTTAAGCAATTTTTTGATAAACAACATTAATTTTAGGTTGAGATATTTCTGTTTCTTGAGTGTCAAATAAATTAGCATCAACTCGAATACAATTATTCAAAACATTAACAGGTAATAATTCTGTTACTCCTAAAATATCTACAGAATAACCATCCCTGATAAAAACAGTAATAATTTCTTGAGAACTTTTCACTAAGGTAGCTTCTAAATCTAGAATTTGTCCTTCTTCTTGCAAAAGTTGTAAAAAATCTGAAGAAGAAATAGTCGTATTCTCTTGATTATTTAAAATAGACGTTAAACGATTTCCTAATAATCCGGTAGCATCTATTTCAGTAATCAGCCATTGTGATTCAAGATAGGTTTTAGCTAAGTAATTGACAATGATATAAACGCGATTTTCTATTTTTTCCTCTGGTTGAATAACTAAGGTAAAAGCCGATTTTTGGAGGTTATTCATAGAATTTGTGGTTGTTTACTGCGAGTGGGAGTACCACCTGTTATATTAGCAAGCCAAAGATGTTGATGAGGCGGTGGTAAATGATCAGGGCGGAGTGTACCATTAGGATATGTCGGACTAGTAAAGTCAATATCTCGCACTGGTTGACCATTGGTATCAAATTCTCTAGCTTGATAAACTCTTTGATGGTATTGATCCCATCTTAATCTGGAATGGGCTGCTTGTGCTAAAGGATCGGCTACGGGTTCACCAAATCTAGGAGGTCTTTGACTTTGATAAACTGGTGTTCCATCCGCATATCTGGAATGGATTTTGTCAGACACTAATTAGAGGTTGTTTGAAAAGTATTAGATGAAACCGATAATCTCTAGAAACCTAACCCCCCTTCCCCCCTTCCCTACAAGGGAATGGGGGTTTCAAAGCCTCTCCCCGCGTCGGGGAGAGGTTTGGAGAGGGGTTTATTTATACATTAAAAACTTTTCAAACATCCTATAAATTATGACTAATGATACAATCAGAACAGTTATTTGGGTAAATTCTGCCAAAGAAGAGCTTCTAGAATTTCCTGAAGATGTAATTGATGAAGTTGGGTATATTCTCTATCGCGTGCAAACTAATCAAACTCATCCTAACAGGGTGTTTGAAAAGTCTAATTTATTACTTGCAAGGGCGACTAGAAGTCGCGGAACTACACAGACGAAACCCACCTATTCCTTCGGAACGCTACGCGAACGTGGGTTCAAAAGCCTTGATTTTTCGTTAGTCCACGCAGGTGGACTTTGTTTGTGTAGTAGCGATTTCTAATCGCCGGAAACTTTTCAAACATCCTCTTAGTTAATAAACTATCTTTCTTGTTTTATCTATTAAGGAACGCAAATTTAATAACCTGCAATTCTGATGTAACCTGGAATGGTGCGTTACGCTGTCGCTAACACACCCTACTTTTGCACCTTATTTAATTCACATTCCTAAGTGTTCTTTGCCATTAATTGTTACTGCTGCTAAACCTTCTGAAAAACTTAAAGCATCATCAAATTTACAGGGAATAAGTAATTGACCACTATTATTAATAAATCCCCACTTACCATTCATTTTAAATACCCGACTGCTGGGAAAAGTCGAGTATCTCAAATGAATGATAATTTTTCGCGTTTTATGGGTTGAAGCTATTGACTTGCACCAAAAAATATGTTAAACTGAATCTTGATAAGGAAGAACTATTCTCCACTTTCCCCTCCCACCACCACATCCCGAATTCGTAAACTGGGACCACCGCAACCGACAGGTAAACCATTTTGTCCACCTTTACCACAACCCCCGGATTCATCCCAGTAAAAATCATCACCAATGGCTTCGATATCTGCGAGGGTTTGGAAAACATTACCGGAAAGGGTGACATCTTTCACAGGTTCAGCAATTTTGCCATTTCTAATCATCCAGGCTTCCCCAGCACTGAAAGTGAACATTTCCCCGTTCGTCATTCCCCCTAACCAATTTTGGGCAAAAACACCTTCTTTAATCCCCGTAAATAAATCTGCGACGGGAGTTTTACCCCGTTCAATCCAGGTATTTGTCATTCTCACAATGGGGGAATAGTGATAATTAAGACAACGGGCGTTTCCTGTGGGTTTCTCATCCAATTTACCAGCAGTTTCACGGGAATGCAGTCTCCCAACTAATACACCATCTTCAATTAACTGGGTAGTTGTCGCAGGTGTACCTTCATCATCGTAAAAATAACTACCGCGATGTCCTTGGGGTGCAGCACCATCAAATATTTGCAATTCTTTGGGGCCAAAACGTCGTCCTAGAGTCATGACTTCCAGAATATCAGGGTTTTCATAAGCCATATCTGCTTCAGAAAGATGTCCAAAGGCTTCATGCACAAACAAACCGCTGAGAATGGGATCAATAACTACGGTGTAAGTATTGCCCTTGACAGAAGGTAAAGATAAGGACGTAACTGCCCTTTCTGCTGCACCTTTAACTTGTTTGTCTAAATTAGTTAAGTCTTCGTAGGCTTTGCGAGAACCAGTGGTTTCTCTACCAGTTTGCACAGTGTCCCCATTCCTGGCTGTGGCTGCAAAGCGCATTTCCATATCTACCCAAGATTGATCAATGAAAGTTCCTTCAGAGGTGACAATAATGACTCTTTGGGTGCTGTCACTGTAATGAACTGAGGTAGTAGTAATTCGGTGATCAACTGTTTTCAGGAGGTCAGTATAGCGATCGCATAATTGTTTTTTCTGCTTTAGCGAAACCTGTCGAGGGTCAGTACCCAATAAAGGCAATCTACATACAGCCTGTACGGGATCAATGGCTGCAAGTATAGTCTCTTCATCACCCACTATCCGGGCTGCGGCAATGGCTTCTTCTATGCGGTCTTCAATGGTTGTTAATTTATTAAAACTACTTAATCCCCAACCACCTTTATAACAAGTGCGAACATGACCACCAATAGAAATTCCCTCGCTGAGAGTTTCCACTTTATCACCCCGCAAGACAATATCTGTTCCCTCGGCTTCTTCCAAGCGAATCATCAAATAATCCACACGGGAAGAATAACGAGAAATTAAATCTGAGAGGAGATTTTGAACGTCAGTAAGTTTAGTTTTCATTTTATAAATCGCTATAAATTACATTTATTTTCTGATTGAAAAACATATTTTGGAGTTATCATAATCTTTACTTATCTATATGAATAGAAAAACCAACATAGAACCATCTTAAATCATAACAGCTTACTTGATCATTTTGAAAGAAGTTAAAATCTTTTACAGCACTTTCCGGTGTTATGAGGTACATATTCAGCGGGCAAGATGCCCGCACTACAAGAGTTTCATAATTCAAGTTTGTACCTCATTAGAGCGAAATCTGCTGTAATACTTATTTTACCTCCTAACTTATAAATTCCCTTGCCAATAAATTTTTAATAATTTTTGCAAAATCGTAACTATGGATACATCAAATTCTTGCAACCGTGGATAACATGATAAAAATATTCACATAGTAAAAAAACATCAAGAACCAAAAAACCATTGTTCTTGTTCATCTTTCTTTTTTCATAAACAGCAGCCCACAGGAGTTTGCCTTCCTCAATAATTTACCTGACAAAAATAATCTTTACAGCCTTAAACATAGGGACAAAATAACTTTATCACAATTGCGGATGACATCACAAAAACCTGTCATACCAATTTGGGATTTTAGATTGGGAATAAAAAACACCTTTGCAGTCACTTCCCACCATCCTAAATATCCGCAGTTAGCGTCCTTGTGATATTTCAACTAAACAATCAAGGAGTTCACTATGGTTCGACAAATGTGCTGGTTATCTAAGTCTAACGGCGATGATGAAAAGATTTTGTACTTGCAAACTGCACCTGGACAACCTTGGCGGCCTTACACAGCTTTTCCGCAATTTTCAGTTCCAGATTATCGCATCCCTCGTGGTTCTAAAGGTTGGGCAACTTATCAAAAACTCTTTAAAGCAGGTTGGACTTTAGTACCTAGTGCCAGAGGTAGCGAATTTGGTGATAGTTGCTATGCAGAGTCAACTGTGCAGAGTTCATAGCCTATATTACCATCTGGGGAACACCATCAATATTATCTCATCCCCAGATGGGTGAAATTATTTGTGTATCTGAGCAAGTCAGTCGCAAACACCTTACAATAAATAAGGTGCGTTAACTGCTGTTACAAACATTTATATTTATGCCTCCCCGTTGGCCTCGCAAACCAGATCGTAAAGATCCAGATTTCCGTAAACTAGATGATCGCATGAATTTCGCTGTTCATGTCGGTATTTGTGCAACTGTCACTTCTGGGTTGTGGTTTTTTCACATTTTGAAAACTACTGCCTGGGAATGGCTACCTGGAGTAACAATTGGTTGGGTAGGAGTATTGCTGCTGCATCTAATTTACATTGGTGCGATCGCTAATTACGACCCCACACCACCGAAATCTACCTAAAGAAAGAAAAACAAGCTAGGGAATTCTCACCTGTGGTAGTAGATCAAGTCTAGCTAATTGAGTGATAATATGAAATAAGCTAAGATATCCCGATGTTACTAACAAAGAGGCTATATTTATGGCTAAAACTAATACCACAGAATTACTAGAAACCCTAGCCGCAGAAATTGGTGAAAGTGTTTATATAGATATTGCCAAGTGGCATCTATATCTATCTGATGCCAAACTGCATAATGTTGTGGCTGAAAAATTGTATCCTTTAATTACTTCTAAAAGCGTTAATGAAGATAAGGTAATTGCCGCTTTAGAATCTATCACCGTTAAAGTTGGTGGTGGCAGAAAGGAACTATCTTTAATTGATTTATTACCCTTGCAATGTCAAGTGACCTTAGTAGATATTGTCGAAAAATATCAACGGGAAATCTAATCTTTATTTTCTTCCCATTGGCAAATTTACACATTGAAATAATGGAGGTTGATCAAGATGTTTTTACAAATCAAAGATAGCCGCGATTTGGTGAAAATAGTTGATGTTCAAGAACTATTAGACCCCACTAGTAAGATTGTCCATGCCCAAGACCAAGAAGGACAAGAAGAACAGGAAACGGACATTTATCAAAAGGAAGAATTAGTATTTCCTTCCGGGGAAAAATTGCCCCGCTGTTGGTTAGATGCCAAATTTAGAGAAAGAGAAGCTGTAGCAGCTTGATATTAATTACAGTATTTCGTAGGGGTTTAGCAATGCTAAACCCCTACATTAATTTAATTAACAGCAGCTTTTTCTGTCACCCCTTCAGAACCTTTAGAAAAGGCTTTTGTAATCCAATAGGTGAAAATATGAGAAAGCACACCTAAAGGACCTGCAAATAAACACAAAGCTATCGAGTGAATTGTCCAAATTCCGGTTTTTTGTCCTTCCCAATAAATCCATCTACCGACAAATAAATCCATTACTAAAAAATGAATCCAACCTGTAGCAGCAGCAGTTTCATTACTAAAAAACCTGGCTATATCTGCTAGTTGAGGATTTGATAAAGCTGCGGCGTTTTCTGGAGTAATGCTAGTGACAAATAAATACAAATAAGCACCTGCTAAAACCACAAAAGGTAGATAAGATTCCATTACCTTGCGGGTAATTTTCCAATTTGGTAACAGAATCATCAAAGCCCAAAAAGGCAAAACAAACAAATTGGCAACGTTAAATAAATCTGTGATATTCATATTACAAAGCTACTAATTGAGATTCTATTGTTGAAGATTGTAAATTACGACCGATAAAAACTAAACTGGTTTGTTTTGCTTCTTCTGGTTTCCAAGGACGATCATAAAATTTATCAAATCTATTACCTACACCTTGCATAACTAACCGCATGAGTTTATTCTCAACAGCCACAAATCCTTTAATTCGGTAAATTTCTTGTTCCTGTGCCAGCTTTTCTAATATTGCTTGTAGCTTTTCTGGGTCAAAAGTCCGGTTTAAAATGACATGAGTTGAGTTAATTTCATCATCATGATCATGGTCTTCTTCGGTGTCATGGTGACTAGGACGAGAATCTAAATTATCTTCAACTGCGGCTGCAAATCCTAATAAGATAGATGGGTCTAATTTACCATAATCACTAGAGACAATTTTCACAACTCTCGGTAATTCATGCTTGACCAATTCTAGAACTTGTGCTTGGGTTTCACTATCAACTAAATCAGTTTTATTCAAAATCACTAAATCAGCACAAGCAAGTTGATCTTCAAACAATTCTTGTAATGGTGTTTCATGTTCTAGACTATCATCTTCTTGGCGTTGTGCGGCTATCGCATCTAAATCACTAGCAAATGTTCCCGCTGCAACCGCAGCACAATCTACCACTGTAATTACTGCATCTACTGTAGCAGCATTGCGGATTTCTTGCCAACGAAAGGCTTTAATTAAGGGTTTTGGTAATGCTAAACCAGAGGTTTCAATGATAATATAGTCAATACTATCTCGGCGTTTAATTAATTCCCGCATTGTCGGGTAAAATTCCTCTTGCACGGTGCAGCATAAACAGCCATTTGTGAGTTCAAATATATTAGTTTCTGGATTTTCTGCTGTTTCATCTTCGGGGCAAATTTGACAAGATTTCAATAATTCTCCATCTATCCCCAGTTCACCAAATTCGTTGACTAATACGGCTATCCGTCGTCCTTGGTTGTTTTGAAGTAAGTGACGGATAATGCTGGTTTTACCGCTTCCTAAGAAGCCTGTGATCACGGTAACGGGGATTTTTGTAGCCATGTTTTGTGTGTGGTTTTGAATTCAATTTTACCATATATTGTATAACCCAGATCCCCGACTTCTTAGAGAAGTCGGGGATCTAAACTTGTTAAGGGGTTAGGTATAGAACCAGATTTAGGTTAAGTGTGAGAGATAAAGTGTACCCAGTTTAAAGATAATTTAATACTGTTATATAAACGTTTATCTGCTGTGTAAAATTCTGCATTTAATAGCTTTGATAATGCTAGGTAATGAGCATCATAAGCAGCAGATAGTTTCAGAGTTTTTGCTAGAGTTAATGCCATTTCGTGAAGTTGGGGAAATTGAGAACTTCCATAAAGAACTATCCCCAAATTTAACGCATCTTGCAACGCTTTTTCTGTATCTTCAATGGTTAATAAATTTGCTTGATTCATGCGATGTAAAGCATTAGTGATTTCATAATAAAATAATGTAGGAGCAATAATAGTAGCAGAGTTTTGTTGCCAATTTTCCCATAGTTTGATAAATGGTGAATCCAGAGATTTACTATTAATTAAGTTAATGGTAAAACTGGCATCTACACAAATTAGATAATTATTCATGGACTTTCAATGAATTGATTAATTCTTCACATCTTTCTTCTCTCATTTCTGAAATAATATTAGTAATTGTATCTTGTAAAGATTGATTATTAAGTCTTTGGTTAAGTATTTCTCCTCTTTGAATGATGCTTTTTTTGATAATATTCCAATCAGGTTTAATTTGTAATTCTGTTTCTAATAATTGTTTCTCCTCTGGGGATAAACAATGAATAATTTCAACTAATTTTTTGACTAATTCCCTGTTCATAGTTGTGGTTATTGGTAAGGAATAATTGTTGATATTTATTTGATTATAACGTAAGTTGCTTGATTTAACCTCAATTTTACCACAAGATCCAGATCCCCGACTTCTGAGATCAATTTACATTTTATTGACAAGTTTAAAAAAGAAGTCGGGGATCTTCTTTATGCTTGCTTTTAAGAATATCCAATTTCTATCATTTTGAAAAATTCCTGGACTACTTCATCAGGATTGTTATAACATCTTTCAGCATCAAATCTTTCTACAACTTTAATACCGTTTTTCTTAAAAATGCGTTCTCTTTCTTGTTCTTCAACTCTGCGTTCTGCTGTGTGATATGGTCCATCAACTTCCAAAACTCCCCATTTACCGTTATAACAAATGAGAAAATCAGCTTCTTTATTTTCTCTACCTTTGGGTGTGGTAAGTCGTGCTAAGGAGTTGGGTACAAATAAAACTCCAGTTCTGTCTAATGCTTCAGCAATTTTTATTTCTGTTTTTGAGCGAAAGCGTAGGTTTTCCCAAGTGTGAATTGTTGAATTTGAATAAAATTGAACTCCTTGATTATTAATATTATTATCACTTTGGGGAATTTTACGTAGAATTAAATCTGTATTTTCTAGAATCTTTTTATATAAACTGGCAAATTCTCCAGGTGTAAAATTACCATTTATAGGTCTGCGTTCAGTTTTCTTAGAATATAATTTAATGGAATCTATATAAACATAATCATAGATATAAACATATTCGCAAATTATTTCTTCTAAATTTGTTTTTCCGTTAATCTGCCAATCTTTTATAAAAACACCTGTTAGATTTGCATTATGAAAATCTGTCTCTATTACTTGAGCTTGAGATAAATCAGCTTGTCTCAGGTCAGCTTGTCTCAGGTCAGCTTGTCTTAGGTCAGCTTGTTTCAGGTCAGCTTGTCTCAGGTCAGCCCCTCTCAAGTTAGCATTCAGCAGGATAGCAGCAGTAAGATTAGCTCCTCTCAAGTTAGCCTCACTCAGGTTAGCTCCTCTCAAGTTAGCTACCAATAGGTTAGCCCCACTGAGGTTAACCCCACTCAGATCAGTACTAGCTAGGTCAGGGTCTACATGATTTTCATCTCTCCACTTATTCCAAACATCTACCCCTTGGTTCAGTATTGCTAAATGCTCTGGATTTGCCATAATCTAGTTTTTATACCTAAAATTGCCAATATTCGGATTTTAACCTAATTTCATTAATCTTAGAATGCAGTAAATAAAGTTTAATCAAAATAGCGATCGCATTTGGAATTAATTAGCGATCGCTATTAGTATTCATCAAGTTTTTGAGAGTGAAAGTTTAACCAAAATCTTAACTTAGATCAAAAAATTTCTACTTAGCATTTGCCATGCTTAAAGACTTAATAGCATTTCTTTCACTTAACAAAAACACAAGATATTGATTAAGACTAACTCCTTCTTTCTCTGCATTTTCTGTTAATCTCTCATGCAATGATCGAGGTATCCGTAATAAAACCTTCCCACTGTATTGAACTTGAGTTGAGGGTAAGGGAATTTCATCCCCATATTCATAGGCTGTTTCTATCCATAAACTACGTGCTTCTTCAATATTAAATAACGTTTCATCTGTCGTTTCTCCCTGAGTCATACATCCAGGAAGGTCTTTAATTTCTGCTACATATCCCCCATCAGGATCAGGGTAAAGTGTAACTGGATATTTCAAATTTAAGTAAAATTCCAGTGACTCACGTTCAGATTTATTTTTCTTAGACATACTACTCCCCTAATCTGAGCAGTTTTACAATCTGCTTAATATAAATTCCTTTTACTTTTTGCCCCTCTTTTTTGGGTACAATTTGTATCCGTCCATCCTCATGACGGAAAGTGTGATGACTCCCATTAGAACGAACTTCTTCAAAACCAAATGCTATTAATATACGTCTTACTTCTCCAAATCTTACTTCAACAGGGTGAGACAGAAATAACTGAATTAGTTTTTCTAGCTGACTCATAAATTAATTTCCTTTTTATTTTCATATTTTGTTTACCTCTCTGTTTATTTTGCTTATAAATATGATATCATATATAGTATCAATGTCAATATAGAATATTTCTAATAGTCACAATAAATGTAACTATTAGAACATTAATGACTTTAAAATAACTACAAATAATTACGGTATACAATTAACACATAAAATTGTAATCAATAGTTCCATATTCAGATTATACAGCGGTTTCCGCTCTTATGAGGTACAAAGTTGAATCATGAAACTCTTGTAGTGCGGGCATCTTGCCCGCTAGATATGTACCTCATAACACCGGGAAGTGCTGTATTTGATGATAAAAATGAGGAGATAGTACAATGGATACCAAATTAAAATATCAAGAAATTATCAAAAGCATATTAACAGAAACCGCCGAATATCGCGCTTCTATACCTGATGGTTATAACTCCCAAGTTTTATTTGATGATGAACATGGACGTTATCTAGTATTAGATATTGGTTGGAGTGATGATCAATATCTACATACCACACCTATTCATATAGATTTGATTGATCAGAAAATTTGGATTCAATATGATGATACAGAAGAAGGAATTGCTAATGATTTTATAGCAGCAGGTATTCCTGCACAGGATATTGTCCTTGGTTTTCGTCATCCTAAAATCAGACAATATACAAACTTTGCTGTTAGTTAATATTTCATTTTTGCCTGATTTACTTCTGCTTGAAATTCCTCTAAACTCATACTATCGTCAAACAGAGATATTTCATATTTAGACATCCTCGTGTACGTTGTGAGTTTGCGTCACTGTTGAACGAGATCTAAAAAGTTTTTTAATTGTTTACTCTCTAACCAACTTCAGAATAATCAACAGGATCTTTTAAACCCAATTCTGCAAAAGCCGCTAATCGCAACTGACAAGAATCACAGACACCGCAAGCTGACTCACCACCAGCATAGCAAGACCAAGTGAGATCCCAAGGAACTCCTAATTGATTACCTAGTTGGATAATTTCTGTCTTCTTCAAATCAATTAACGGAGCAATAATTTTCATAGCTTTTCCCTCACGTCCTTGTTTTGTTCCCAAGCGGAAAACTTCCTGCATAGCTTCGATATAATCAGGACGACAATCTGGGTAGCCAGAATAATCTAGGATGTTAACGCCAATATATACTCTTTCTGCGGCGATCGCCTCGGCATAGCTCAAAGCAAAACTTAAAAAGATGGTATTCCGGGCTGGAACATAGGTTACAGGAATATTATCCCCCATTTCAGCGAGCGAGCGCCCTTGAGGGAGATCAATCTTTTGATCTGTCAGTGCTGAACCACCCCATTGTCCCAAGTCAAAATTAACCACTTGATGTTGAATTACTCCAGCCGCTTTAGCAATCATCAAAGCAGAGTTTAGTTCTTTCCTATGCCGCTGTTGATAATCAAAAGAAATAGCGTAACATTCACAGCCATCAGCCTTTGCTTTGTAAAGAACTGTCGAAGAATCTAAACCACCAGACAACAGAATTACAGCTTTCATATTCAGAATAAGAAATGGGAGATCAATAAACAGGGGTAGAAGCGGGAAATTTGACCAATTACCCATTCCTTGATAAATTGCATCCAAAAGATGGGAAAATCAACAAAATGCCACAAACAAAAATTAAATATGTCCAAAAAGACTCTCAGGAATGAGAATATCAATTGTATAAATCGTCTAAAACATTATACTCTGAGTATTAACTATTTGATGACTTGTAATTTTACTTGTAGTAAGGGTGATTAATTTACCCCCTGTAAAAATCAGGTATTTATTGAACTTAGTTAATTTCCCAAATACGTACCTGAGAATTTCTACTAAGAAGTTATGAAATTTACACAGTCAACCCAAAAAAACACATAATTTTTATCATAGATGAATAAAACAGGATAATTAACAACTGCTGACCGAAAAGATTACCAGATGGCGGGAACTGAACCCAAACTTTGAAATTCTTCATAAAGATAATCACTATGTTACCATCTGGATGGTTTAAGACAAATCAAACCTGGCGTTTAAGTACAAAGGCCAACGACCGTAGCGTCTCTAAATTTGGTGGTTGAGGAGAGAACAATAGTGCAAGATAGCATATCAGTGTCAGAACCAAATCTATATTCACAGCGCAGTCAGCCGCATCACATCCGTATAGGTGTGATTGGGGTTGGCAACATGGGACAACATCATACCCGCGTTCTGAGTTCCATGAAAGATGTGGAACTAGTCGGCGTTTCCGATATTAACGTCGAACGTGGTTTAGAAACTGCCAGCAAATACAAAGTCCGGTTTTTTGAAGATTACTGCGACTTACTACCTCATGTAGATGCAATTTGTGTTGCTGTACCTACACGGCTTCACTATGCTGTGGGTATCAACTGTTTGTTAGCAGGAATCCATGTTTTAATTGAAAAACCCATAGCGGCTAGTATTTCTGAAGCAGAATCTCTAGTTAATGCTGCGGCCGAATCTCAGTGTATTTTGCAAGTTGGTCACATTGAGCGATTCAATCCCGCCTTCAGGGAACTCACCCAAGTCCTCAAAACCGAGGAAGTTTTGGCTTTAGAATCTCACCGCATGAGTCCTTATTCAGCGCGGGCGAATGATGTTTCCGTAGTCCTGGATTTAATGATCCATGACATTGATTTGCTGCTAGAATTAGCCGCCTCACCAGTAGTAAAATTGACTGCTAGTGGGACTCGTTCTTTAGACTCAGGTTATTTAGATTATGTAACTGCCACCTTGGGGTTTGCCAATGGTGTTGTTGCCACGCTTACAGCCAGCAAAGTTACTCATCGCAAAATTCGCCGCTTAGTTGCCCATTGTAAAAATTCATTTACAGAAGCAGATTTTCTCACTAATGAGATATTGGTACATCGGCAAACACCGATAAATCCTCTGATTGACCACCAAAAAGTCCTCTATAGACAAGATGGTTTAATCGAAAAGGTTTATACCAGTAATGTTCAGCCTCTCAGTGCAGAATTAGAGCATTTTGTCAACTGTGTCCGTGGTGGCAATCAGCCTTCTGTCGGTGGTGAACAAGCTCTCAAAGCTTTACGTTTGGCTAGTTTAATTGAGCAAATGGCTTTAGAAGAAAGAGTTTGGAATCCATTAGAGTGGTCTTCCGAATCCAGAGTTCAATCGTTGACATCAAGCATTTAGTTAGATGTAGCTAAAACTGGCAGTGGGGGGAAATTAATGATTTTTTCTCCCACTATATCAGGAGTCAGAACTCAGGAGTATTGATAAAATAATCTTCTGCAACTAATTTTAGCAATTAAAGTAGGACTACTTGCTATAGTGTTGATTTGTTGGCAAATCAATTACAAGCGTAAAAACACCAAATCAGGAAGAAAAGCCGGACATCTACCGAAAACTGCCATCAAAAATGCTAAATCATCGAAAATTGACCATTGCCTATTCTCAATTTTCACGTATTTCTAGTTACACTTAACCCAACCTAAAATTTTTTGGAGCTCACCTTTTTTGTAAGATGAGCATGATAACTTTTTAAAGAGGAGATTTCATGACAGACCAACCCCCCGTAGCCAATCCAATGAATGCCGCTGCCATTTCCATGAACCGTCAACCAGCAGCAGCGACACCCATGAATTCGGTAAATCCTGGAAGGCCAAGCAATATTACCGGTAAAACTATTCTGAGTGTGGATTTAGGTAGAACCTCTACAAAGACTTGTGTGAGCCGTGAACCCGGTAATGTGGCTTTCATTCCTGCCAATGTCAAGCAAACATCAATTGAGCAAATTCGCGGCGGTGTATTTGAGGCTAAGGCAACTGACCCACTGATGGATTTGTGGCTGGAGTATCAAGGTAGTGGTTATGCTGTAGGGCAATTAGCCGCCGATTTTGGGGCTAATCTTGGCGTTGGCCAATCTAAGGTAGAAGATGCTCTGGTCAAAGTATTATCATCTGCCGGGTACTTTAAACTCAGAGATGAAATTTTCGTTGTCCTGGGTTTGCCGTTCTTATCGTTGGAACAATTTGAAAAAGAAAAGGCACAGTTAACTAGCTTGGTAACTGGACCTCATGTATTGAATTTCCGAGGTGAATCCATAACTTTGAATATTAGCAAAGTCTGGGTAATGCCCGAAGGCTATGGTAGTTTGCTGTGGTCAGAAACTCAACCTAATAAAGGCACAGCAGTTCCCGATTTTACGAAAATATCTGTAGGGATTGTTGATATTGGCCACCAAACCATTGATATGATCATGGTGGATAATTTCCGCTTTGCCAGGGCTGCTTCTAAGAGTGAAGACTTTGGCATGAGCAAGTTTTATGAACTGGTAGCTGCGGAAGTACAGGGTGCTGATAGTCAATCTTTGGCACTGATTTCTGCGGTTAATAAGCCTAAAGGCGATCGCTTTTATCGTCCTAAAGGTGCTAGTAAACCTACCAATTTAGATGATTTTCTGCCTAACCTCAAAGAACAGTTTTCACGGGAAATTTGCTCTCGTGTGTTAGCGTGGTTGCCAGAGCGGGTAACTGATGTGATTATTACAGGTGGTGGTGGAGAATTTTTCTGGGAAGATGTCCAACGTCTGCTCAAAGAAGCTCAAATCAACGCTTACTTAGCTGCACCTTCTCGCCAGGCTAATGCTTTGGGGCAGTATATTTATGGAGAAGCGCAATTATCTGCTGCTGTTCGTGCTAGGTCATAAAACCGATGTTCCAATGGTCAAAAAAGGTAGTTAAATCCGTTACGTTCAATCCAGAAATTGCTGATGAGAGCTTGTTAGCGCAGGTGGAAAACTACTTAGAGACACAGCCAGATAAAACTTTCAGTGACCTGTGCAAAGAGGCTCTTTGGAACTTTTTGTGTGTCCCAGAACCTGTACAACTAACTTCTAAGATAGCAAATGTAACCACGGTTGAACAAAAAATCGGTGAGATCCAAAATCAAATAGCTGGTTTTGAAGAACGTTTTTTCGCTAAAGAGTCTCATCGTTTGGAGTCTATGGAAAGTCAAATGTTGCAACTTACTCAACAAGTAGCAAAGTTGACAATCATCCTGAATCAGGAACCACTTACTTGTATTCCTTCTGATAGCGTTAGCGTGGCGCCAGCCATACCTCAAGAAGTAGACCCTGTAATTAGTCGTATTGGTCAGTTTCTTGATGATTTCTAAGAAAAAACCAGGAAGAACCTAGTTTTTACTTCGAGAAAAATTCTTAACTAAACTACCATGAGTCCCACCCATAAGCCATTTCGGCATTATTGGTGGGATATTTTGTTTATTTGACCTTGACCACAAAGATGTAGATAAGTAGGTTAGCATTGAAAATCGTCGTTATGGCACTAGGCAAGAGGCAAGAGGATTTGGACGATTTTAATTTTCGTTACATATTACTCTTCGAGAAGCCGCTCCGCGTCTACGGTTTTTTTCCGTTCACCTACTTAGTTCTCGATAAAAGTAGTAAATAGAAATTTTTGGCATTGCTTACAAAGATTGGAAAACTTTCGTCGCATTTGTTGAAAAAATTCTCAGAGAATTTGCAGAAAACTATCTAATTAATTTTGTCTGATTACTTATCAATAATCATCAGTCACATCTGCGGAATGTCCTTTGGTAGATAAACTTAGAGGTTGTTTGAAAAGTATTATATGAAACCCATAATCTCCAAAAACCTAACCCCCCTCCCCCCCTTCCCTACAAGGGAATGGGGGTTTTAAAGCCTCTCCCCTGGTAGGGGAGAGGTTTGGAGAGGGGTCTGTTTACACATTAAAAACTTTTAAAACATCCTCTTATACAAATTCTATAAATGTATCAAAAGTATTGCAATTCATTGAACATGGTTGTTCGCTTTTATTCATAATTAATAAAAACTTATCCCCAATTTAAAAATCCATGATATAAAAGTAAATAAAACTTAATTTTTATTCATCCAAATGCTAAATGACTCCCCTACCTTACCCAAATTCAAAGATCTACTAACCCAAAAAATTTTCTTAGGTAATAAACCTAGTGCTGAGTTAATAGCAATTCTTACCATCTATTTTGTTCAAGGCATCTTGGCATTATCCCGTTTAGCTGTTAGCTTTTTTCTCAAAGATGAATTGCTATTAAGTCCAGTGCAGATGTCAGCAATCGTGGGCATCAGTACCATACCTTGGATGACTAAGCCATTATATGGTTTTATCTCTGATAGTTTACCATTATTTGGCTACCATAGAAAGCCTTATATAGTCCTATCTGGAATTTTGGGAAGTGCGGCTTTGGTATGTTTAGGAACAACAGTTCATACTAGCACAACAGCCACAATTATGATTGTACTTTCTTCTCTCTCTGTAGCTATTAGTGATGTGATAGTTGATTCCATAGTAGTTGAAAGAGCTAGAAGTGAATCAGAAGCCAAAATAGGTTCTTTACAATCTCTTTGTTGGGGTAGTTCAGCTATAGGTGGCTTGTGTACAGCTTACCTTAGCGGCTTACTTTTAGAATATTTTACCAACCGTACAGTATTTTTAATAACAGCATTATTTCCGCTAATTATCTCATGTGTAGCTTGGTTAATTTCCGAAAAACCTATTAATAAAGATGATAAAAAAAGCAATAACACAAAATATCAATTAGGACAGATACGCCAAGCTATTACGCAGAAAGCAATTTGGCTACCAACAGCATTTATATTTGTTTGGCACGCTACACCAAATGCCGAATCAGCATTTTTCTATTTTACAACTAACGAACTACAATTTCAACCAGAATTTTTAGGGCGAGTTCGGTTAGTCACCAGTTTGGCTTCCTTAATTGGAGTTTGGGCTTTTCAACGTTACCTGAAAACTATCCCCTTTAGAATTATGTTTAGTTGGGGGATTTTTCTATCCACAGCTTTAGGAATGACAACTTTATTATTAGTAACTCATACCAACAGACTTTTAGGAATAGATGATCATTGGTTCAGTTTAGGTGATAGTTTAATTATTACTGTGATTGGGCAAGTTTTATTTATGCCTATATTAGTATTATCAACAAAACTTTGTCCTCCCGGCATAGAGGCCACATTCTTTGCTTTAATAATGTCTGTATTTAATTTAGGAGGAACAGTTTCTTACGCATTAGGATCAATCATGATGAAATGGTTGGGAATCACAGAACATCAATTTGATTCATTATGGTTGTTAATCATTATTACTAACTGTAGCTCACTTATCCCAATATTTTTTATTAACTGGCTACCAGATGCTAAAATTGAGATTGACCATAGTCAATCAATCTAGTTTTTCAGCATAGCAAACAAAAAATGCAAATATTAGAACCCCAAAATAGTCAAGTTTTAGAGAAATCCTACACCCTCAAAGACTGGCAAGGAGGATATGAATCTCTTACCGAAGAATATGACTATTGGATTGATGATATAGAAGGAGAAATTCCTCCAGAACTAGCAGGAACATTATTTAGGAACGGGGCTGGTTTATTAGATATCAACAAGCAAAGATTACATCATCCTTTTGATGGTGACGGAATGATTAGTCGCATTACATTTACCAATGGCCGCGCCCATTTTCGTAACCGATTTGTGCAAACAGCCGGTTATTTAGCAGAACAGAAAGCTGGTAAAATTCTTTATCGTGGTGTTTTTGGTACACAAAAACCTGGTGGTTGGTTAGCTAACATTTTTGATTTAAAAATTAAAAACATTGCTAATACAAATGTGATTTATTGGGGTAAAAAACTCTTAGCATTATGGGAAGCAGCCGAACCTTATTCACTTAATCCCCAAACCTTAGAAACATTAGGAAATGAATATTTTAACGGCGTTTTATCCAAAGGAGAAGCCTTTAGCGCCCACCCACGAATTGATCCAAATGGCACCTTAGTCAACTTTGCTATTAAACCGGGACTATCAACCACAATTACAATCTTTGAATTGAACACAAATGGGGAAATTACCAGCAAACAAAATCATAGCGTTCCTGGTTTTTGTTTTATTCATGATTTTGTAATTACAGAAAATTACTGTATCTTCTTTCAAAATCCTGTTGATTTTAACCCCATACCTTTTGCTTTGGGAATATCCAGCGCAGCCCAATGTATTAAATTTCAAAAAAATCAACCCACAAGAATTATTATTATCCCTCGCAAAACACAAACTAAAAATGTCAAAGTTTTAGAAACCCAAGCCGGTTTTATTTTCCATCATGTTAATGCTTTTGAACTGAGAAATGAAATTATCATTGATTCTATCTGCTATGAATCATTAACAGAAGTCGAACCCAATAGCGATTATCGAAAAACTGATTTTGATACGAATTCACCTCCCCAACTATGGCGATTTAATCTGAATTTATCAGAGAATAAAGTGCAAAATCAGTTAATAGATCCTCGTCCTACTGAATTTCCCACAATTCACCCGAATTACGTAGGTAAATCCTATCGTTATTTATATAGTGCTGCCGCTCATCAATCAACGGTGAACGCACCATTACAAGCCATTTTTAAGGTAGATTTAGAGTCAGGAAGAAAACAACTATGGAGTGCAGCACCGCGAGGTTTTATAGGGGAACCAATTTTTATTCCTCGTCCAAATTCCCAAACAGAAGATGATGGGTGGTTAATAGCGTTAGTTTATGATGCAGAACATCATCGTTCTGATGTAGTGATTTTAGATGCTGAAAATCTGGAAAAAGAGAAACCAGTTGCAAAACTACATCTGAAACATCATATTCCCTATGGTTTACATGGGAGTTTTACACAAGAGACATTTATCGAAAATTTGGGTTGAGTCCATTTTAACTAGTAATCCTCAGATCCCCGACTTCTTCGAGAAGTCGGGGATATCGCGGAGTATCTTACAAAAAAATAAAACTGTAACAAAAACTACAAAATTGATATCTTTTCTCAAAAAGAGGGTAAGCTAACTATATCAATCCGGTTTACGAAGATACCGTGACGAGGAGTAAGAATTATGGTAACAACGTCTCTCCCACTTATGGAAACTCAATCTTCAGCCTACATTTGCCCTTATGATCAAGCTTGTAGCTATTTAGAATGGGCGGCTAAAGAATTAAAATTAGATCAAGGTATCGTAGAAATACTCAGTCATCCGCGAAAAGTTGTTACAGTTTCCATTCCCATAAAAATGGATAATGGGGAAGTGCGGGTTTTTGCCGGACACCGGGTACAACATTCGGATATTTTAGGACCCTATAAAGGTGGGATTCGTTACCATGAAGCGGTGACATTACGGGAAGTATCCGCCCTAGCAATGCTGATGACGTGGAAATGTGCATTGTTAGGCATTCCCTATGGTGGTGGCAAAGGGGGAATTCCCATAGACCCCAAAAAGTTCAGTGTGGGGGAATTAGAACGGATTAGTCGTCGTTATATTAGTGAATTAATTAAAGACATTGGACCATCCGTAGATATACCCGCACCAGACATGGGAACATCAGCGCGGGAAATGGCATGGATGATGGATACTTACTCTGTCAATGTTGGTCATTCTGTCCCCGGAGTAGTTACAGGTAAACCCTTATCTATTGGTGGTTCCCTGGGACGAGAAATGGCGACTGGACGCGGTGTGATGATTATTGTCCGTGAAGCACTTGCAGATCAGGGTAAATCCCTTGTGGGAGTAAGGGTAGCAATTCAAGGTTTCGGTAATGTGGGCGGGGCTGCGGCAGAATTACTACACCAAGAAGGAGCGAAAATTATCGCTGTTTCCAGTGGTGCGGGTGGTATATTTTCTGAAGCTGGCCTTGATATTTCCGCTGTCAAAGCCTATGCTGCTGCAAATCGTCGCAGTGTGGTGGGATTTCCCCAAGGAACACCCATTAGTAATGCAGACTTATTAACTTTACCTTGCGACGTCCTGATTCCTGCCGCTTTGGAAAACCAAATTACCGCAGAAAATGTTCATCAAATTCAAGCCAGATTTGTTGCAGAAGCTGCTAATGGTCCTGTGACTTTGGAAGCTAACCGCGTTCTAGAAGCCCAGGGAGTGACTGTGTTACCGGATATTTTAGCCAATGCTGGGGGTGTAGTAGTCAGTTATTTGGAATGGGTACAAGGTCTTTCTTACCTATTCTGGGACGAAGAACGAGTCAACCGGGAAATGGAACATTTGATGGTTCAGGCTTACCGCAAGGTGATTCATGAGTCGCAAGCACGGGGGGTAAATCTGCGGTTAGCTGCTTATACTTTGGGTGTAGGTAGAGTCGCGCAAGCTTTGAATGATCGGGGTTTGTATCCTTAGTTGTATTTGCAATTTAGTTTAATTGGGGTGTGTTATGGCTTTAGCCTAACGCACCTTTTTTTTAATCCCTGTACATCATCTACATATATAATCATTTTGTATAAATACTGATTGTTGATTATGCTACAACGAGTAATTATCAAGGGCTTCAAGTCCATTAAGACAATGGATCTTGAGTTGCGTCCCTTAAACATATTGATTGGAGCTAATGGAGCAGGTAAAAGTAATCTCATTTCCTTTTTTAAGATGCTGAATGAGATGATGGCCGGGCGACTTCAACAATATATCGGCATATCCGGTTACGCTCAATCCTTATTGCACTTTGGACCTAAGATAACACCGCAAATCGAGGCACAACTAGAGTTCAAGATTGACAATGGGAGTTTGGATATTATCTATACCATGTGTCTAGGTCATGCGGCAGGTGATACTTTGATATTTGCTGAAGAAACAGCGACGCGAAACGGCTTACACCTACCTCAACCTTCAACCACTTACTCGTTAGGTGCAGGACATCAGGAAACAAAAATCAACAAAGCAGCACAAGAAGGTACGCCAACAATTGCCAACGCTATCAAACATTTGCTCAATGGCTGTTGTGTTTACCACTTTCACGATACGTCATCTACCGCGCGAGTTCGTCAATCCTGTTATATTGATGACAACCGCTCGCTGGTGTCTGATGCTGGAAATCTAGCCGCATTACTTCTGAGATTTCGTGAATATCATAATACAGCCTATCAGCGTATTATTAAAACTATCCGTTTGATTGCCCCATTTTTTGATGATTTTGTTCTTGAGCCTAGAGCGAATAATGTTATTCTCAACTGGCAGGGAAAAGACTCAGATCAAGTATTTGGTCCACACCAGTTTTCAGATGGTACGTTGCGTGCTATATGCCTTACCACGTTGCTTTTGCAGCCAGAAGATGAACTCCCAAAACTAATTGTTGTTGATGAACCGGAACTTGGTCTTCATCCCTACGCGCTCAATGTTGTAGCTGCGATGTTTGCTAAGGCTTCCTATCATACACAAATTCTCATCAGCACCCAATCTACTTCTTTTTTAGATAACTTTAATCCTGAAGATGTAATTACAGTAGATAGAGTGGGTAAAGAATCGCAATTTAAGCGGTTAAATTCTGAAGAATTAGAAGCTTGGTTAGAAGAATATAGTTTAGGAGAAATTTGGGAGAAAAATATCATTGGTGGAGGTCCACACTAATGGTAAGACTCTATTTATTTGCAGAAGGACAAACAGAACAAACATTTGCTTCTATTATCCTGCAACCATATCTGACTCAATATCAAGTATTTATGCACCACCCTAGACTTATTGCTCATGGAAGAAAAAAGGGTAAAACTAATCGTGGTGGTAGTGGTTATGGTGATTATCAGCCAATGAAGAATGATATTTTGCGATCGCTTGCGGAGGATAAAAATACAGATGTTTTCTTTACAACGATGATTGATCTGTATGCAATTCATCATAATTTTCCGGGATTAGATGAAGCTGAAATCATGCGCCAAAATCCCACAAAGCGAGTCGAGTTTTTGGAGAAAAGCTTTGCTGATGATATTAATGATCCTCGATTCATACCGTACATTCAATTGCATGAATATGAGGCATATCTTTTTTCTGATCCTACTTGTTTTGAGTCCTGTTATGATAATTGCTCAGATAGGGTTGCAATTCTCAAGACTATTGCTGATAAACATGAAACTCCTGAGTTAATTAATGATAGCAGGGCAACAGCCCCCAGTAAACGTATTATTGCTCAATTTCCTGATTATGAAAGAGCAAAATCTACTTATGGTCCGCTATTGGCTGAATCAATTGGATTAGAAGTAATTCGGAATAAATGCCCTCATTTTAATTCATGGCTATTACGACTCGAATTATTGGGTAAATAAGGCATTGATACCCCGAACATTAATGGGGGTACATTTTTCTGTTCACGAAATGCGATCGCAGAATAAATTCTAATACAATTCATTGAATTGTATGAAGGATAAAAGCAATGAATCAGGGTAAAGCGCAATGCTAAACCCCTATCTAGAGAATCACAGGATTAAGCCATTTTGAGGGCAATTAATCAATTAGCGCGAAGCAACTTGTGGATCTGCCCAAATGCTACCTTTTTCACCAAAAGTCACAGCCTGATCACCTTCTGCCGAGATATCTACAGTTCTGCCATCATTAGCTACTTGTAACAAAGGCCAATTTTCTTCACCTAATTCACCAGCACGGAATAATACATTATTAGGCTGCTTTTTACTCCAACCTAACAAAATAGCTATTTTTTCGTGATCATCTTGTGATTGTACCGGACTAACCACATTGAGATGATCCTGTTGACGATTCCAAATTACAGCCTGATCTGTAGCATCTGCTGTATTAAAAATAGCCACAAACTTACGGGCGAGAAAGCGATCGCCTTTTTCAGACCAGCTAACAGGCACTAATACCCCAATTTTACCATCATTATCCCCTTGTGCTGACAAAATTGCCTGTCTTTTTAACAGGGGATCAATCACCACACTGGTTGATGTCATCACCCGTAACCGCTTAGTTTGTCTATCCTCCACAAACAACACGCTATTAACTCGGCTATTGTGCATTTCCGGTTTTACTTCCATTTGCACCCGACTATAAATCGCATATTTGCCATCAGGAGAAATCACCGGAATACTCCGATAGTAGCGAACACCAGAACCACCTTTAGCACCAATCGCTTCCTGAGTAGCCAGAATCCATTGCCAAGGTATCGGATGGGGACTACCTATAGGGTCAGTCTGTGCCATTTCCGACTCATTTGGCCGTTCACTAACAGGTATTTCTCCATTTTTAGGAGTAACTGTTGATATTGCTAATTCTTGAGATTGAGAATTCCCACTGACTGGAGAATTTAAATCAGTTTCTTCTTTGGCATCTTTTAATTTTTGAATTAAATTAGCTTGATTAATAGATGTCTTGCTTTGAAGTTGTGCAACATTAACTGATGGTACAGTTTTGCTAACAACATCATCCCCCAGTTGAGAATTTTCTCTTTCTGCCCCTGAAATAACTATATCTTTTGGTAATGACTGTATTCCTTCACCAACAAGTATTTTTCCTGTGTGAGAGTTAACTTGAGCAAATTGTAAATTTAACTGCCTCGTAGCAGCACTTTCTGCCAATTTTATCTGAGATTTGCTATTTTTCGCCCTACTATTTGCTACTTCTGATTGTTTCGCTAAGGTAGCATGAATAGACATTCCCAGGAAGGGTGAAATTACTATAACAATGGCAATGTACTTGAGAAATGGTTTAACACGGAACCATCCTGACACCAAAAGGGGTTTAAGCATGATGAGACTCTCTAGGGGCAGTTGCTAAGTGCGGGCAGTATCTATACAGGAATGAAAAAAAGCTATGACTATATGTTTACCAACAAACCAAAAGCTTCGACAAGATAATTGATTCAAATGTTGTATTGCTTTACAAAAGTTTTAGTATCACCATTTACCCCCTCATAATCTTTACATAATATCCAAAATAACGGGATTAAAGTTAACAGTAAATTACATCTGTTAATAACTGCCGTTATTATTGTTAGCATCAGTAACATCCATATTCAATTTAAGTGGAACATAGATGAATTTTTAATTGACTAAAGCTAGTAGCCAAGATTTAGAGATGCTCTTGCTCTTGAAAACATTCTTAGCTAAAGCCAGTCTAAAATAAGATACCCTGTTTATAGCCGGACCAACAGCGCGGGCTTTACCCAACTAAAACCTATCTATTGCTGGCAACTTGAGATTAACCGCTGCACAATCAACAATAAACAAAAACATTAAATTCATACACCCAACCTACAAACTGAAGTTTAGACTCGTAAATGCTGCGATTAAGCAAATACAGTTTATTTTTAACTTGGGTAATTATTGAATAATTTTGATTTCGTAGAGAAATAACTGACTGCAAAACACAGATAGACACACAAAAATCATCAATAGTAGATGCAAATGGCGATAGTTCAACTAATTACCGAAAGTATTATAATGTATTGAGGCTGTTTTCGCTGAACCAATAGTAAACACTATACCATCAAACTGCGAAAATTCCTTGCCCTTAATCAAAAATTCTCAACATAATTCTATTAATATTCAGATGTCGCAGTTGTCAGTGATGAGGAACACACTTACCATTGATTAATGACTCATGACTCGTAATTAATAATTAATAAGTAATGAAAATAGTATTTTTTGGCACTCCTGACTTTGCAGTTCCCACTTTGGAAAAACTCTTAGAAAACAAGGATTTTCACGTGATGTCCGTAGTCACTCAACCGGATAAACGTCGAGAACGAGGGAATAAATTGACACCTTCACCAGTAAAAGTCTTTGCTACAGATCATCATATTCCAGTATGGCAACCGGAAAGAGTTAAAAAAGATGTTGAAACCTTAACACAACTCAAGCAGATAGAAGCAGATATATTTGTGGTTATTGCTTATGGGCAAATTTTGTCTAAGAAGATATTAGATATGCCTAAGCTAGGTTGTATTAACGTTCATGGTTCAATTTTACCTCAGTATCGAGGGGCTGCGCCAATTCAGTGGAGTATATATAACGGAGAAAAAGAAACGGGGATCACAACTATGCTCATGGATAAGGGCATGGATACAGGGGATATGCTTCTAAAAGCGACTATACCAATTCAATTGCTAGATAATGCTCAGGTTTTAGCCGAAAAGTTGGCTATTACTGGTGCAGATTTACTCATAGAAACCTTATACAAACTAGAACGTCAAGAAGTTACACCGATTCCCCAAGATCATACCGCAGCTACTTACGCATCTTTGATTCAGAAGCCAGATTATAACTTGGACTGGGGACAAAGTGCCATCCAATTACATAATCAAATTCGCGGATTTTATCCTAACTGTACAGCAACTTTTCGCAACCAAGCATTGAAAATTACTGCTACTGTCCCCCTAGAAGATGCCTATATTCACGAGTTACCAGAGCCATTACCAGAAAAAATTCATAAAATACCCAATTTGTCAACCATATCAGGACAACCTGGAGAGGTAGTTAATATTACTAAAGGACTAGGAGCAATTGTCCAAACAGGGGTAGGTTTATTGCTATTGCGAGAAGTACAGCTAACGGGTAAACGTCCCCAGTCAGGATGGGATTTTGTCAATGGGACTCGGTTAACTGTCGGTGAGGTAATGGGTAATGGGTAATAGGTAATGGGTAATTGGTAATTGGTAATTGGTAATGGGTAATTAACAACTGACAACTGACAACGAACAACTGACAACTGACAACTGTACGGGCGAAGCATTTAGAGAACTATTTTTGGCAATGACCGATAA
>NZ_VIKY01000022.1:0-15254 GCF_009711925.1 Dolichospermum sp. UHCC 0352
CGTTATGGCACTAGGCAAGAGGCAAGAGTGAAGAGGGTTTGGGCGATTTTACTTTTCGTTACATATTACGGTTTTTTGCCGTTCACCTACTTAGCACGAATATAATTAATAACGAGGCTAATGACAATAATATTAAGTTATTAA
The DNA here is from genome assembly GCF_009711925.1 of Dolichospermum sp. UHCC 0352. Taxonomy (NCBI): domain Bacteria; kingdom Bacillati; phylum Cyanobacteriota; class Cyanophyceae; order Nostocales; family Aphanizomenonaceae; genus Dolichospermum; species Dolichospermum sp. UHCC 0352. The sequence goes on from NZ_VIKY01000022.1 coordinate 145, forward strand.
GAAAAATCGAAATTTATACTTAGTTATTGTCGGAAAACTTTGTTAAATATTTCCCAAAATTATCAGAGGTAAGCTGTAGTGCATTTAATTTTTATAACTCTAGTAGGGGTAATTCATGAATTATCCCTACTAAATTAGGGTTATCAAATTTAGCTGCGTAACAGCTTAAAAGGGAAAAGAGAACAGGAAAGAAATTTATCTTTACTCTTGCCTATTACCTATTTACAGATTAGATAGCACCTCTTTAGCAGCAGCTAATGTCTGTTCAATATCTTCGGAAGTATGTGCTAAAGAAGTAAAACCAGCTTCAAATTGAGATGGGGCTAGGTAAATACCATGCTCTAACATTCCGCGATGGAAACGACCAAATTTAGCTGTATCTGCCTTTTTGGCATCTTCATAGTTATGCACAGGTCCAGCGGTAAAGAATAGCCCAAACATGGCACTAATATGACCACCACAGGCAGCATGACCCGTATCTGCACAGATTTTTAGCAATCCATCAGCTAACTGTTTGGTAATTTTTTCTAAATACTCATAAGTACCGGGTTTGTTGAGTAGTTCCAGGGTTTTAATTCCTGCTGTCATGGCTAAAGGATTACCGGAAAGAGTTCCAGCTTGATAAACTGGGCCTGCGGGGGCAACCATTGACATAATCTCACGGCGGCCACCATAAGCGCCGACGGGTAAACCACCACCAATGACTTTACCCATTGTAGTTAAATCGGGGGTAACACCAAATTTGGCTTGTGCGCCACCGTAGGCAATGCGGAAGCCTGTCATGACTTCATCAAATACTAATAATGCCCCATATTCTTGAGTAAGTTCCCGTAGTCCTTCTAGGAAACCAGCATCAGGGGTAATAAAACCAGCGTTACCAACTACGGGTTCAAGAATGACTCCGGCGATTTCGTGGGGGTTTTGTTCAAATAAGGCTTTTACGGCTTCCAAATCATTGAAAGGCGCGGTTAAGGTGTTGGCTGTGACGGATTTTGGTACTCCTGGGGAGTCGGGTAAACCCAGGGTAGCAACACCAGAACCGGCTTTGACCAGGAACATATCTGCGTGTCCGTGATAGCAGCCTTCAAATTTGATCAATTTTTCTCGATTTGTAAAGGCTCGCATCAGGCGTAATACCGCCATACAAGCTTCTGTGCCAGAGTTAACGAATCTGACCATTTCGACGCTAGGAACGGCATCAATGACCATTTCGGCTAAAACGTTTTCAAGAGCGCAGGGAGCGCCAAAACTTGTGCCTTTATCTAGGGCTGCGTGTAGTGCGGATATGACTTCTGGATGAGCATGACCACAAATAGCGGGGCCCCAAGTCCCAACATAGTCAATGTATTTGTTGCCGTCTACATCCCAAATATATGCGCCATTCACACGATCAAATACGATGGGTTGTCCACCGACGGATTTAAAAGCGCGAACGGGAGAACTGACTCCTCCGGGCATCAGGTTTTGAGCAGCAGCAAAGATTTCTTGTGATTTTGTGGTTTTAATTGTGGTGTTTACCAAGGGTATCTCCTCTGAGGTGGTGATTAAAATTGAGCTTCTATCTTAGGATAGGGTGAAAAGTTGCTTGTGAATTTCTCTGGTATGGGATTAGCTGAAAATGGTATCTTGAGTCAAAGAATTATTGTAAATTAACTGGTATGTCTTCTTCTGAACTGAAATCGCTTTCATCTGCTATCCCTGTGGACAAAATTCGCTACGATGACAAGGGTTTAGTGCCGGCAATTATCCAAGATTATTTGGATGGAACTGTGTTAATGATGGCTTGGATGAATCGGGAATCGTTGCAAAGGACTTTGGACACTGGGGAAACTTGGTTTTGGAGTCGTTCCCGGCAGGAATTTTGGCACAAGGGCGCGACTTCTGGACATATTCAGAAGGTACAAACTATTCGTTATGACTGTGATAGTGATGCTCTGTTAATCGGGGTGGAGCAGTTGGGTGATGTAGCTTGTCATACTGGAGAACGTAGTTGTTTTCACCAGGTTGATGGCACGGTGACACCACCACCAGGGGATAGTTTATCACAATTGTTTGCGGTAATTTGCGATCGCCGCGATCGCCCCAATGAAGATTCTTATACCTGCAAGTTATTGGCTGGTGGTGATAATAAGATCTTGAAAAAGATTGGTGAGGAAAGCGCGGAGGTAGTCATGGCCTGTAAGGATGATGATGCCGATGGAATTGCTGGTGAAGTTGCGGATTTGTTTTATCATACTCTTGTAGCCTTAGCGCATCATCAGGTTGATTTAAAAGCAGTTTATCGGAAGTTACAAGAAAGAAGGAAATAGGCTAATTTATGAATAATTGTCTGATAGCGTAGCGTGGCGCAAGCCATATCAGGATAACCAATATCTGAGGATTTACAGGATTGATGGTTAACATTTTTACTGTCTGAATCAGGATAACCAGGATTTGAGGATGTACAGGATGATGATGAAAATTGTAGGTTGGGTAGAATGAAATGAAACCCAACATTATATTAATTGTCACAAATCAGGATAACCAGGATTTGAGGATGTACAAGATGATGATGAAAATTGTAGGTAATAAAATCACAATTTTATGATTTCAACAATGACAGACAAATAAACATCCTGAAAATCCTTTAATCCTGGATATCCTGATTCTGACAAATAAATTATAAAATTCACCAACAATTAAACAATCAAAATCCTGAAAATCCTTTAATCCTGGACATCCTAATTCTGACAAATAAAGACACAAAATCAAACCATCAATTAATCAATAACATCCGGTAAATCCTGTAATCCTGGTTATCCTGATTCAGACAAATAAATTATAAAACTCACCAACAATTAAAATCCTGTAAATCATAATTCTAAAAAACCAGGAAAAACTAAAAATGACTATTAACACAATTTTAGCAGAATTTAGACAAAGTTCCACTTCTCCCCGTGATTTAGGAGATAAATTTGAACGTTTAATGTTAACTTATCTCAAAACTGAAAACTTTTATAAAGATCATTTTAGCCAAGTTTGGTTATGGATGGATTTTCCTAAACGCGGAAATATGCCAGATACAGGAATTGACTTAGTAGCAGTAGAACGCTATACTGGGGATTATTGGGCGATTCAATGTAAATGTTATAGTCCAGATCAGACTGTAGAAAAATCAGATATAGATTCATTTTTCACCGCTTCCGGGACAAATTTATTTAAACAACGGATGATTATTTCTACTACTGCAAAATGGAGTAAACACGCCTTAGCAGCTTTAAAAGATCAACAAATTCCTGTTATTCTTGCTACTATTCATGATTTAGAAAATAGTCCTATTGATTGGGATAAATTCAGTTTAAAAAATCCTGATCATTTAGAACTTAAACCTAAAAAACAAATTCGTCCCCACCAACAAACCGCTTTAGAAAAAGTCCTCACTGGGTTTAAAACGGGAGATAGAGGTAAATTAATTATGGCTTGCGGTACGGGTAAAACCTTTACTGCTTTGAAAATTGCGGAAAATTTCCCTAAGAAAAATAATTTAATTCTCTTTTTAGTTCCTTCTATTTCTTTACTTTCCCAAACTTTGCGAGAATGGACAGCAGAAAGTGATATTAATTTTCATAGTATTGCAGTTTGTTCTGATGTGAATGTCGGTAAAAATAACAAAAAATCTAAAAATGATGATGTTGCAGATATTACTGTTAATGATTTAGCTTTTCCTCCCACTACTAACGCCCAAGATATTATAAAATCCTATCACAGTATTCAATCTAAAAATAAATCAGAATTAACCGTTATTTTCTCAACTTATCAATCAATTCAAGCAATTTCCGATGCACAGAAAAAAGGTTTACCAGAGTTTGATTTAATTATCTGTGATGAAGCCCATAGAACCACAGGAGTAACGATTTCTGGTGAAGATGAATCTTATTTTGTGAAAGTACATAATCAAGATTTTATCCAAGCTAAAAAACGTCTTTATATGACAGCAACTCCTAAAATTTATCATCATGAGGCTAAAAATCAAGCACAAGAAAATGATGTTTTATTATGTTCCATGGATGATGTAGATCTTTATGGTAAAGAATTTCATCGTTTAGGTTTTGGTGAAGCTGTTAGTGCTGACTTATTAAGTGATTATAAAGTTATGGTATTAGCAGTAGATAAAAATTTTGTTAATGCAACTTTTCAACAACAAATTTCTGATGGAAAGTATGTATTAAATTTAGATGATAAAGCTAAAATTATTGGTTGTTGGAATGGTTTAGCAAAACGTATTCTTAATGATGAAGAAGGAGACGACACAGAAGATAAAACCCCAATGAAACGCGCGGTTGCGTTTTGTCGCACTATTGAAGATTCAGAAAAAATTGTCAAATTATTCGCTAAGAATATCAATGATTATCAAAAATTAAACCCCGAAGATGAAACAATTTTACAATGTGAATTACAGCACGTTGACGGTAAACAAAACGCTTTACAAAGAAATGAAAAATTAGAATGGTTAAAAGCTGAACCCCCCCTAACCCCCCCTACAAGGGGAGGAAATAGCGGTAATATCTGTCGAATTTTATCAAATGCGCGGTGTTTATCGGAAGGGGTAGATGTACCCGCGTTAGATGCGGTGATATTCTTCACACCTCGTAATTCTGTCGTGGATGTGGTACAGTCCGTTGGTAGAGTGATGAGAAAAGCTGAGGGGAAAAAATACGGTTATATCATTTTACCAGTTAGTATTGCGGCAGATATACCTCCTGAAATTGCTTTAAAAGATAATGAATATCAGGTAATTTGGCGAGTTTTACAGGCTTTACGTTCTCATGATGAGAGATTTAATGATACTATCAATAAGATAGAATTAAATAAACGTCGTCCTGATAAAATTAATATTATTGGTATAGGTGGTAAAGAAAAAAGTGATTCTTCTCAAAGTTTAAAAATAGAAACTACCTATAAACAATTAGAATTGAATTTTCCCATTGAAGAATGGCGAGATGCAATTTATGCGAAAATAGTTACTAAATGTGGTAATCGTCGTTATTGGGAAGATTGGGCTAAGGATGTAGCGAAAATTGCTGAAAGTAACACTTCCCGAATTAAAGCATTATTAGAAAATTCAGAATCAGAAGCGAAAAAAGTATTTGATGACTTTATCACAGGGTTACATCAAAATATTAATCCTAATGTCAGTGAAGATGAAGCCATTGAAATGTTATCTCAACATTTAATTACTAAACCTGTTTTTGATGCTTTGTTTGAAGGTTACGAATTTACTAAGTTTAATCCTGTTTCTCAGACAATGCAAAGAATGTTAGATGTGTTAGAAGGTCAATCTTTGCAGAAGGAAGTAAAGACTTTAGACAAGTTTTATGAAAGTGTCAGAAAAAAAGCTAGTGGTATTGATAATGCAGAAGGAAAACAGAGGATAATTATTGAATTATATGATAAATTTTTCCGTGCGGCTTTTCCCAGGTTGGTAGAAAGATTGGGAATTGTTTATACTCCCGTGGAAGTGGTAGATTTTATGATTAAAAGTGCTGATTTTGCTTTAAAACAAGAGTTTGGAGTGGGTTTAACTGATGAGGGTGTGCATATTTTAGACCCCTTTACCGGGACGGGTACTTTTATGGTGCGGTTATTGCAAAGTGGGTTAATTAAACATGAGGATTTACAACGGAAGTTTAGTTATGAGTTGCATTGTAATGAGATTGTTTTATTAGCTTATTATATTGCAGCAATTAATATTGAGGAAAGTTATCATTTTTTAACTAGATCCCCCCTTACCCCCCTTAAAAAGGGGGGAAATATAGAAGTCCCCCTTGATAAGGGGGATTTAGGGGGATCTTCTTATCAACCTTTTAATGGCATTGTTTTAACAGATACATTTCAAATGTTTGAGAATGAGGGTTATTTGTTAGAAAGTATCTTTCCTGAAAATAATCAACGGGTTATTAATCAAAAGCAAAGGGATATTACTGTGATTATTGGTAATCCTCCTTATTCTGCTGGACAAACAAGCGAAAATGATGGGAATAAAAATCTCAAATATGAAAATTTAGATCAAAAAATTGCCAATAGTTACGCTAAACATTCCACAGCTACGAATAAAAATAGTCTTTATGATTCTTATATTCGCGGTTTTAGATGGGCTAGTGATAGAATAAAAGACCAAGGTATAGTTTGTTTTGTCAGTAATGGTTCATTCATTGATAATAATGCAATGGATGGTTTTAGAAAGTGTTTAGTCGCTGAATTTACTAGCATTTATTGTTTTAATTTACGAGGTAATGCGAGAACTTCTGGAGAACAAAGAAGACAAGAAAAAGGTAATGTTTTTGGTGAAGGTACAAGAACTACTATTGCGATTATTTTCTTAATCAAAAATTCCAGTAAGAAATCAGAAAATAAGGTATTTTATCATGATATTGGTGATTATTTAAATCAAAAAGAAAAACTAGATATTATTAAAAATTTCGGTGATATTTCTACTATGAAATGGCAAGAAATCACCCCTAATGAAAATTATGATTGGATTAACCAACGTCATGATGATTTTGAAAGTTTTATTTCATTGGGTGATAAAAAAGATGCAACTACTAAAACTATTTTTGATGTGTATTCAGGGGGAGTAAAAACAAATAGAGATGCTTGGGTTTATAATTTCTATCAGCAATCAGTTATTAATAATATGACGAGAATGATTGATTTTTATAATCAACAAGTTGAACAATTTAAAGATTATGTAAAAGGTCAAACATTGACTAATGTTGAACAACGAAATAAATTGTTAGAAAGTTTTATTGATACTGATGCTAAAAAGATTAGTTGGTCTGGAGAATTAAAGGAAGACTGTGGTAAATTAATAATACATACTTTTAATCCTAATCAAGTGGTTACAGGTATTTACCGTCCTTTCTGTAAACAGAATTATTACTACAATAAAGACTTAAATAATCGTCTTTACCAAATTCCTAAAATATTTCCTAATCAAAATTTAGAAAACTTAGTAATTTGTGTAACTGGACGTGGTTCTACAAAAGAATTTTCTGCTTTAATAACTAATATTTTACCAGACTTAGAGTTAATTTCTAAAAGTCAATGTTTCCCCTTATATATCTACGAAAAACAAAGCGAACTAGGATCACTATTTGCAACAGCAAACACAGAACAATACACCAAAAAAGAAAACATCTCCGATAGCATCTTAAAAGAATATCAGCAAAAATATCAAGACAAAACCATCAGCAAAGAAGACATCTTCTATTACATTTATGGAGTATTACATTCACCCGAATATAAACAACGCTTTGCATCAGACCTCAAGAAAATGTTACCACGAATCCCCTTTACAGCCGATTTTTGGACATTCAGTCAAGCCGGTAGAGAATTAGCGTATTATCATATCAACTATGAAACCATAGAACCTTATGAATTAGAAGAATTTAAAAAAGAATTATATTTAGATCACCAAGATTATCAAGTCGAAAAAATGGTCTTTGGTAAGAACAAAAACGGCATAGATAAAACCATCATCATCTATAATAGTAAACTTACCCTATCGCAAATCCCCCTAGAAGCCTACGAATATATAGTAAATGGCAAATCAGCCCTAGAATGGATAATGGAAAGGTACAAAGTCACCAAAGATAAAGATAGTGGCATAATTAACGACCCTAACCATTGGTCAGAAAATCCCCGTTATATAGTGGAATTAGTCAAAAGGATTGTGAAAGTAAGTTTAGAAACAGTGAAAATAGTTAATAGCTTACCAGCATTGAATGAGATTGTCTGATAATATTTGTCTGAATCAGGATAACCAGGATTATAGGATTTACAGGATGTGATTTTTAAATTTCTGGTTTAATTTTGTATCTTTTTGTCAGAATCAGGATAACTAGGATTATAGGATGTGCAGGATGTAATTTTTGTTTACTAAAAGATGATAAATATAGATTAAATAATGATATCATATCTTTAAATTCTGATGCTATGATGCAAACAGAAAATTGATCAATAACATCCTGTTAATCCTGAAATCCTGGACATCCTGATTCTGACAAAAAAAGACACAAAATCAAACCATCAATTAAACAATAACAATCCTGTTAATCCTCAAATCCTGGACATCCTGATTCTGACAAATTCCCACAGAAAAATAATCAATAACAATCCTGTTAATCCTCAAATCCTGGATATCCTGATTCTGACAAATAAATATTGAGGCGCGGGCAAGATGCCCACCCCACAAGATGATAGAATTATCTAAACTACAACCTTTTCTAAAATCAATTTAGAACGCTTCATTTTTTCAGGAATAGCCACAGGATAATCACCAGTAAAACAAGCTGAACAAAAACTATTAGTATCTTCTCTGGTGGTTTCTAGCATTCCTTTCCAACTCAAATAAGCTAAACTATCAACTTGTAATTGCTTGGCTATTTCCTCAACTGACTTCGTAGCAGCAATTAATTGATCTTGGGTATCAGTATCAATACCATAGAAACAAGGATGAGTTACAGGAGGAGAAGAAATTCTCATGTGAACTTCGGACACACCAGCATCACGCAAGGCTTGCACAAGTTTACGGCTAGTAGTTCCCCGGACAATGGAATCATCAATAATGACAACTCGCTTACCGAATAAGACATCTTTAAGGGGATTAAGTTTCATTTTAATCCCTGATTCCCGCATGGCTTGGGTAGGTTGAATAAAGGTGCGACCGACGTAGCGATTTTTAATCAGTCCTTCACCATAAGCTATACCAGAAGCTTGAGAAAAACCAATGGCCGCAGGAATACCAGAATCAGGAACACCAAACACTAAATCAGCTTCTACAGGGGCTTCAGCCGCCATTTTCCGTCCTAACCGCATTCGATAACTATATAAAGTTTCGTTGTGCATGAGGCTATCAGGACGGGCAAAGTAGATCATTTCAAAGATGCAAAGTTTGCGTTCTGATTGTTGATGCCATTGAAATGATTCTAAACCAGTTTCAGTGATCCAAACCAATTCTCCAGGGGCAACATCACGCAGATATTCCGCACCGATAATATCTAAACCGCAGGTTTCGGAAGCGAGAACATAACGGACTGGGTTACTATCTAAAGTACCAATGACTAAGGGACGAATGCCGTTGGGGTCACGGACTCCCATTATACCATCAGGTGTGGCAATAGTCAGACTAAATGCACCCTCGCAACGATGAAAGGCACTCATAGCCCCTGTTACCCAATCTGCACCAGCGTTGACTTCTTGAGCGATCGCATAAGCAATCATTTCCGAGTCCGTGGTCGTGATTAAGTTAAACTTATCTTTGAGTAACTCTTCTCGCAATTTTACGGTATTGACTAAATTACCATTATGTGCCAGAGCTAATAAACCCAACCGAGTTTCGACTACAGCGGGTTGGGCGTTAACTTTACGACTAGAACCGGTAGTGGAATAGCGATTATGACCAACTGCCAGATTTCCGGGTAATTGATCTAAGATAGTTTCATTAAAGACTTGAGACACCAAGCCCATATCTTTGTGCTGGTGGACACGCGTACCCTCAAAGGTAGCAATTCCAGCAGATTCTTGACCCCGATGCTGAAGAGCATACAATCCAAAGTAGGTCAATTTAGCAACGTCTTGTTCTGGGGCATAAATGCCAAACACACCACAAGCTTCTTCTGGTTTGTCACAGGCGTTTTCATCCGAGGTAACGGAATTAAGGGGAATCATGCTGGTATTGCTCCTGGTGGGGTGTCGATTCAGTGGGAACTAGGAATTGGTGATTGGTGATTGGTGATTGGTGATTGGTGATTGGTGATTGGGAATTGGGAATTGGGAATTGGGAATAATTAATTTTTATCCTGACTCCTGACTCCTGACTCCTGACTCCTTCTTCTTAACAAATCTTTAACCATCCATTAAAACAGTACCGTAAATTGGTTAAGAATCAAGTATGAATTGTGAATTTTCGTATTCAAACCTTGATTTTTGCTGTTGATTAGGTATTGGTGTAGATAGCGAGACGTTTAGAGATTGCCTGAGAATAGCGATCGCTCATATCTTCGAGACTAACCTGGAGTAACTTATGGTTATCTGCGGTTAAAATCTCTAAATTACCGGAATTAGTTACTGTTCCCAGTTTTTGCCAATTCTCTGGAAGAGTTCGGTGTAAATAGGATTCCCATTTTTCTTGGTTTTCTCCACTGACAGAAACTAAAATTCTCGCCCCACCTTCACCAAAAAGAACTTCATCAAAACGGGAATCGTGATTTGCACTAATTGGGAAATTAATTTCCGCCCCCAAATTCCCAGAAAGACAAGATTCCGCTATAGCTACAGCCACACCACCCTCAGCCGAATCATGGGCAGAATTTACCCAACCAGCGCGAATACCCTCACGACAAGCCTTTTGTACCAGTCGTTCTAAATCAAAATCAATTCTAGGGGGCTTACCAGCGATCGTATTATGAATAGTTGCCAAATATTCAGAAGCACCCAATTCTATTTTATATTTTGGATTTTGGATTTTGGATTGAATTGATAAACCTAGAAGATAAATTATATCATCTGCATTTTGCCAACCTTGTCCGCAAATTTTGGTTAAATCAGGAATCAATCCCACCATACCCACAACCGGAGTCGGGTAAATTGGTTGAGGATTACCTTCCGCGTCAAAAGTTTCATTGTAGAGAGAGACATTCCCCCCAGTTACCGGCGTTCCCAACTCCCGACAACCCTCACTCAAACCCCGACAAGCGGACGCTAATTGCCAATAACCAATGGGTTTTTCTGGACTACCAAAATTGAGGTTATCCGTCACAGCGATGGGTTCAGCACCCACACAGCTAAGATTGCGGGCAGCTTCCGCGACTACTGCCTTTGCCCCCTCATAGGGATCAAGATAAACATAACGAGAATTACAATCTACCGTAGCTGCAACGCCGGATTTTAGATTTTGGATTTTGGATTTTGGATTTTGGGGTGCTTCTAAGGGACGGATACGAATGACAGCCGCATCAGCACCACCGGGTAACAATACGGTATTATTTTGAACTTGATGGTCATATTGGCGATAAACCCAGCTTTTAGAAGCAATAGAGGGAGTATCTAACAAAGTCAATAGAATCTGATTCCAACTTTGCAGACTTCCTGCAATTTCAATACCCGCAGCATTGCCAACAGGTAAACTATCACTTGTCCATTGCCATGCTTTTTGGGCATATTCGGGGACTTCTGTTAATAATTCTCTTTCATACAAAGGCGTATTTTCCGCCAAAGCATCAGCCGGGATTTCGGCAGCTATTTTCCCCTCAAACCAAATTCTGACAATGGGTTCTGCAATTACAGTCCCCGCAACCACCGCTTGCAGTCCCCAACGGTGGAAAATATCAATTAATTCCTGTTCTCGTCCTTTTTCGGCCACAAACAACATTCGTTCTTGAGATTCCGAAAGCAGGTATTCATAGGGAATCATTCCCGATTCCCGCACCGGAATTTTGTCTAAATCGAAGTCAATCCCCACACCACCTTTTGCAGCCATTTCCGAAGTGGAACAGGTGATACCCGCAGCCCCCATATCCTGTGCCGCAACTACAGCCCCGGTTTTAAATGCCTCTAAACAAGCTTCAATTAAGGACTTTTCGACAAATGGATCTCCCACTTGCACAGCGGGACGGTTATCCATTGATTCCTCAGTCAATTCCGCACTGGCAAAACTTGCGCCGCCCATGCCATCCCGTCCGGTGGTTGAACCGACATACAGCACGGGATTTCCTAAGCCTGAAGCCCCTGATTTGACAATTTCTGCCGTTTCCATCAAACCCAGTGCCATGACGTTGACCAGGGGATTGACCGAGTAGGCGGGGTCAAAATAGACTTCACCACCTACAGTCGGCACTCCAACGCAGTTACCATAATGGCTTATGCCCGCCACTACGCCTGTAAACAATCTTTGGGTTTTGGGATCATTCAAATCACCAAAGCGCAAAGAGTTTAATAAGGCTATGGGACGCGCCCCCATGGTAAAAATATCTCTTAATATCCCACCTACTCCCGTGGCTGCACCTTGAAATGGTTCAACGGCGGAAGGGTGGTTATGGGATTCTATTTTAAACGCTAATTGTAGTCCGTCGCCGATATCCACAACTCCAGCATTTTCACCGGGTCCGACAAGAATGCGGGGACCTGTGGTGGGAAACTGTTTGAGTAATGGACGGGAATTTTTATAACAGCAATGTTCTGACCACATCACCCCAAACATTCCTAGTTCGGCTTTGTTGGGGTGACGGCCTAAGCGGCGGACGATTTCGGTATATTCTTCTGGTTTTATGCCTTCTGAGGCTATTTCTTGGGGGGAAAAGGGATTTTCACCAAATGTGGTCATGGAAGTTATGCACCAAGAGGACAGAGAAATATTCTATCTGAGATTCCCAACTTCTTTTTTTTTAATCTTGTCATTGACAAAAATTTCTGGTAAATGGGCTGGAATCGTATCAGGTTTGTGTTTGACACTCCCCGGTCTAAAGACGCGGGGATTCTTAAGATTTTACAATCCTAATATCCTGTTCACACAGGTTCCCAGACTCAGTACGTTTGCACAAAAGTGCGTGCTGATACCGCCAGTTGCTCTACTTGGGGAAACCCCAAGACCGCACTGGCTCATCTTCTGGGCGTTTAGCTGTTAAACAGCAAGTTTCGCGGAGTCCCCACGTACTATTTTGAAACCTCTATCTCTGATAGTCTTTGCAGCACCAATATCGGCGTGTTCGTGATATCCGCATTCCGTACAAATGAATTTCTCACCATCACGGTTTGACTTATCAGTATGCCCACAATTTCTGCATTCTTGACTGGAGTATTTAGGATTAATTTTAATTACAACTTTTCCTTGCTTCACAGCGAGATACTCAATTTTTAAAATTAAATCACTCCAACTTGCATCAGAAATAGAACGGTTTAATCCTTTTTTTCTAGATTGCCCATTCTTTAAAAATCTTCCAGTTTTTTCATCGGTCTTAACTTGGCAACGCCTCAACATACCGGAGACATTTAAATCTTCTAAAGCAATAGCATCAACCTTTCTAGAAACTATTGTATTAGCAACACTCCATTGATAAGCAGTCCTTTTATCTGTAATCTTTTTGTGAAACCGTCCTACCTTATTAGCTGCTTTTTTACGATTCTTACTACCCTTGACTTTACAATTAATCCGTCGCTGTCTGATTTTTAAAGTGCGTCTAGCTTTTTTTAGATATGGTAATGCCGTTATTTGAATATCACCAGCACTGCGTCGAGGGTTTTTGAGTTTGCCATCCTTGTTAGTTTTAGCATCTTTCCACGGCTCTCCACTTGCTCCATTTTTACTGACAAAACAAGTTAATGGACAAGCTTCTGCTTTAGTCCTAATATCGCAATAGTCACCTTGAATAAATTGCTGATTGTATTGAGCTATTCTGTCAGCCAAACTCCAATTGTAAGTAGACCGGAGCATATCTAGCCAACCGTCCATTTTATCGGATTGACTAATATTAGGACGTAGCTTATATACATAGTTTGTTAGCAAATATAAGTCCCTCCCATTGTTGTTTCCTTTATTTGATTAAACAATAGCCATATACAAATAGCAAGTAAATATTTTAAGGTTATGGCTAAGTTTTCTCCAGACGAGTACAGGCACGAAAGCAACGCAGTCTCACTGCTGAATTGTCTATTGCGTAAAATTTGATTAATTTCTTTTCTTACTAATGCCCAAAATGGATTATCCAATAATTGAAGCATAAATTTCATAAAATGTCTTTACCTTGATCTTGTAGTTTCCCTTTCTTTTTTGTTACTCTAACTCACATAAGGCGTTAACTTACTTAAATTAATAAGATCATCATTATTAGGCTTTTTTGCGGTTAAGTTTTAGCGTGAGTCTGATTTTATACTTGTTAATCCTAAGCATTCAGCTAATTGTGCAATTTTGAGTTCTGCTTGTTCAGCCCTGATTCTTGAGAATTGGGCTTTTTCTTGACCATAAACCTAATTCTACTCCTCAAGGTAAAATAGAATAATGTCGACATTCATTACTATGGGATGAACAATGAAACAAATAGTCGGTTCTGATACGGCATTTCTATGGCTATCAAGAGATAATAATTAAATCTTCAATCAATCTTGATTATCATCTGACACAAAATTAATAATTAGTTTCATAACTAATGACTAATAACTGATGATTGATCACTAATTAGGTCTTGTTCTGATGTCAAATATTTATAATACCCAAGAGTTAATTCAGATATTGGCAACCGAACGCCAAGCTTGCTTAAAAGGTGAACGTTTAAAGTTAGATGTAACTGTTTCTGGTAATCCATTTATAGATCAGTTTGTCAGAACCGACGGACTGCAAAGATTCACGGCCTACCAAGATTTTAAAACCTCTATTCATGAATATCAACGAGAAAATCAAGTTTCTGGAATTATCTGGAAAGATATGACTGTTAAAGGTAAAAATCTGCATTATCCAGAAATTGATACTGAATTAATCGCTTTAGAAAGTGATTTAGAAATATTGAAACCTGCCAAAGATACAATTTTAGAATTTTGGTATTTAGTCACAGGGGAAATGGATTTACATTTAAGTTTTAGTAATGGTAAACAACATCAAAAAATTGTAAAAGTAGATGTAGAAAGAATTGTCCAAAGAACAGAATGGGCAACTTTATTAAAATGGGAAAATCCGAACTTTCTAGAAATCATTTTACAATTAGGTTGGGGACAACCCCAAGAAGCAGCTTATAAACGGGGAAGACCACTAGCAGGGAGTGAATTTATTCATGCAGTTAATCCGGGATGTTATCCTATCGGTTAATATGAGGATTTTCATCAAGGTGTGGGGGTTGGTTGTGGTGTTATTTCGGAAGTAGGAACACCCATATAAAAAAGTAGAAATACTAAAACAAATGCTGCAAATGCTCCTGTGGCTTTAACTTGGGTTTTTGTCCTCATAAAAGGTATTGAAGCTTGTAAACCAAGATCACCAGAAACTAAATAACCGACAATACCAGCAAATGCAGATGCTAAAAATCTTACAATAGCTAAAGCATTACCATTCATACTTCTAGTGGTCTGTCAAGCTAAAAGTTGTG
>NZ_VIKY01000227.1:0-11270 GCF_009711925.1 Dolichospermum sp. UHCC 0352
ACTGACAACTGACAACTGACAACTGACAATTTTTGTAAGTGAGGAAAAAACTGTGTCTGGAAGTGGAAGAATTCCCCTGTGGGTCGTCGCTACGATTGCAGGTTTAGGTGTAATTACTGTTGTAGGTATTTTCTTTTATGGATCTTACTCAGGAATTGGTTCTTCAATGTAATGCTATAGCAGGGAACAGGGAACAGGGAACAGGGAACAGGGAATAGGAAGTTTGAAAGTCTTTTGTAAGATGACTTTTTTAACCAATCTCTGTCCTAACCTACCTGGTAACTACTATTCTGGAAGAAGATAGCAATTAGAAATACAAAAGACTAGATTTTTGCTTGATTATCATTTTTGAACTTCTTCTGCAAAAATCGCCATAAAAACCGCCTAACTCCATGAGATAGGCGGTTTTGTTTGTTTTCAAATAGATAATTGGTGACAAAATTAAGTAACCAATTACCCATACCCTAATTAAGCAATATCTTCGCGTTCAATGTATGAAAACAAAAACGCGAAAATAACTGCTGGTAAAACCAAGCCAGTTAGGGGAACGAAAACAGAAGGCAAAAAGGAGGAATAAGCCAAAATAGTAGGCAAAAATGAACTTGACATAGAATTAAAGTCCTGTAAAGTCTTACTGCAATTCAAATTGAGCTTACTGCAAAATCCTCCCTTATTTGCTAAATTATCAAGATTTTTAACACACCTGTTTACATTCCCAACATTTCATCCATTTCTATCCTGGGTAAATTAGGGGGAATTACTGTCTTGATGATAGTGAATTTGTCACTTTCCTGCTGAGTAGTTTGATGGAGAGCGATCGCTGATAAACGGATTTCTAAGCAGCCAAAAGGAATTTTTAGGTAGATCGCTGTTTCCCATTCTCCGCAGGCATTAGAACGCAAATCTGGCAGGATATGTGGTCTATCTAGTAGACTCCGGGTTTGATAATCTTCAACCCATAACTTAACCACTACCGAAGATGAAACTTCAGGTAATTTTACACGCACCATTACAGATGTGCCAGCGACAAGTTCACCCTCTGATAAATACAATTGGGGAGTTGGTAAAGACTCCATCATCACACCAGAGAAATCTGCCGCAGTTTCATTCTCCGGTAGGGGGGAATAATGATGATCTGCTATAGCTTCATCACTCCAGCTATCCGCATCCCATTCCATAACCAAATCATCTATAACTATTTCTTGTGATAACCATCCAGGCTCGGTTGGTATTGGATTCAGTATATTGACTGTTTCCGGTTTATTAATTTCTAAGGGAATATTGTCAGCAATGGGATCTTCCTGAATTTCTTTTTCCCTACTTAACAGCACTTCCACATCTACAGTTTGAGTTTCTTCCCCAAGATCATTGTCTGAGGATTCTTGAAAAACTGCTTCAGTCAATAAGTATCCTTGACTGTCTATCCATTGTTGCAAAAGAGAGGAATTTTCTTGAGAATCCACCAAATCTAATCCTTCACTCTGGATAATTACAGAATTTTCCTGAGAATCCACCAAATCTAATTCTTCACTCTGGATAATTACAGAATTTTCCTGAGAATCCACCAAATCTAATTCTTCACTCTGGATAATTACAGAATTTTCCTGAGAATCCACCAAATCTAATTCTTCACTCTGGATAATTACAGAATTTTCCTGAGAATCCACCAAATCTAATTCTTCACTTTTAGTCACCCCCGCCACAATCTCTGCTATTAATTCTGCATAGGATGTATCATCAATCATAGACTGATCGGACTGCGGAAGATTATCTACTGGTAATTCTGGTATTTTTGCTGGTAAAGTCACTATAGTCGGTAGCTGTGGGGATTTCTGCAAAGTTGCTAATTTTTCAACATTTAACTGATCATTGGCTGTTTTCCCTGGAACAGGCTTAACTTTTAATCGTTTCAAGTAGGGAAAAATAGTATTAACTGGTTTAATTACCAACTTCTTCAAATCAATTGGGTGAATAGCCAGGGTTTTTGTGAGGGAATCTGTTTCCGAATCAGTATTAATCTCACTTCTGGGATTGTGAGGTAAATTTGGCAACTGTGGTGAAAGAAATTGCCAGGATATCAGGGGTTTAATTTGGGGTGGTAAAGGTTGGTTTGGGGAGGGCTTTAAAATGTGAAACTGTGCTAACTTGGGACTTTTAGCCACATTGAAAAGTTCTAACCGAATCTTGACAGAGGGCTTGGGCTTAACTGGTGGATTAGTTTCTGGTAAAGAGTAGTCACGGTAATCCGACCGAGAAGTTTGTAGTGCTAGTAAATCAGTGATATCGGCTGTAATTGTGAAAGTATGGTTAGCTAAAAGTATGACTTCACCAACATCAGCTAATGCACCATATAAATTAATCTCTGCTAAAAGCAACTTAGATTCACAATCAAGGGGAATATCAATCAGGGTACTAAAGCTAAAAGGTAAGACTTGATCTGTTAATGGCTGATCTATGTGGTTAAGGATTCTTGATTCTGAAGGCGATCGCAGGGTAATTTCTAGCCGTAGCTGACTCACACCATTCATGGCAAATCTCTCATCTTCCAGATTCTCTATTTCATTGACTTCCACATCGCCATGAATGATAAAATTGTCTCCCCAACGAGCAACATAAGTATCTTGATCTAAACTCAAATTCAGTGCTAAAGGTGGCGGTAAAGTAGGAGCATTCTCAATAGTCTCCTCGTCCAGCAAAGGTTCATCTTGAGGTAAGGCTAAATCTAATAAGTTTTGTAAAATCTGCTCAGTTGTTTCCCCCTTAAACCAGACTGGAGTTCCATGATTCATAACTATACTGACTTGAGTATCAGCATTTGAAGCCAGATCAGATTCCTCAGCCAGTTGAGTTAGAGACTGGGGACTAGGTTCTGGGGGTGATACTTGGATAAGGAGAGTATGTTGCCAGGATTTACCGAGCATCTCTGACATAATATCTCCAGAGCATCGTAACTCCCAAATCCCTGGTTTAAAGTAGGTAAAAGGAATTACCGCCATCAATCCTTCACTATTAGTCCGATGCGATCGCTTGAGAATTCGCCGTTTCGGTGGAACCTCCTGGGTTGATATGTAAGTCACTCGCACATCAACATCCATATTATTCAGATAAGAACGAGCCAAAACTCGGTAATTATCCGCTAAAATCGTTAAATTTGGCGACTCTAAAGTCCGCCAAGTGCGGTCTCCCTGTTTCTGTATCAGAAATTGCCAGTTTTCCATTATAAATAACGCCTAAACCTAAGAGCAGCCAATTAATATTTTGCATTAACTTGCTTGTCAGTTTAACCCAGCCATCTGCTATTAACCTAAGTTTAGTCGTCAGTTGTTAGTAGGGGCGAAGCATTTGGAAGATAAATTATCGGTCATTGCCAAAAATAGTTCTCCAAATGCTTCGCCCGTACAGTTGTTAGTTGTTAGTTGTTAGCTAACCAGCAACTTACCTTCTTGAATTTTATCCACATTCATAGCGGTTTTGATAATAAGCCACTATCTGCTTGCACCTTGACCGACTTTCCTCATCAGCGGCTGCTGTCCATGAAATCCATAACCCAGAAATTTGACTTTGGTTGTAATCAAACTCTGAGGATGTTTGCGGTATTAATCCCACTTCTACCCCCACCACCTGCCGGAGATGCGCTGCTATTTCCCGATATACAGCCAAGGGTAAACCAGCAAACTCTATTTTCTCTTGTGTCACCATATCTATTCTTTGCTCCCACAAGATTTTCAAACTTGCTTAATCACAGAAATACCATTACCCACAGAAGCTGTAGTTGCTGGTTTAGATGTTTTAGAAGGTTTTTCCCCTACTTGTTTAGCAACTTCAATACCGTACTGTTCCAAAATCACGGTAGGATTAGCACCTTGGCTCATTTCAATCCGTTTTACTAACACCCCATTCACCAGCCTTTGACCTGGTTTTACATATCTACTAGTTGGCTCATTCGGTACTTTCACAATTGCTTGAGGTACTTTACCAATTAAGATTACACCACTCACAATCACTGCTCTAGCGGTTTCCGGCTGTCGTGCTACTGGTAACACAGTTTTGAGTTTAGGAGAGGGGAGAGATCCCGCTAAAACAGTCGGTAAAACTGGTTTTATAGCTATCTGTGGGGATTTTTTGGGTAACTGCGCTATCTGCGATGGTTTTGTCTTGATTGATTTTTGCTGAGTTACTGTAGGTAAAGGGGGTAATTTAGGAACTGCAATTTTTTCACCTGGTAGCTTAGTAGTTCTAGAACCTATCTTCTCCACAATTTGCCCAAAGGGGTCTGTTCGTCCTTTCTGTACCACACCCAACCGCTCTGTGCCATTTGTCGGTTGAATCAAACTACCAACTGACCCAGGACTCACTGGTGGTTTGGTAGATATCAGAGGATTATTAAAAGGTTGAGCCAAAGATGGTGGCTGTGTCGTTTGCGGCGCAGTTGCTTGAAGACTAGGAGTTGGTGCAGGACTGGCAGTATTAGTAGCTGTTGGCGGTTCACCCACCGTACAGCCAGTCAGTGCCAAGGTTGCTAAAATAGCTGCGGCTGTAGCTGTAATATGCGAATTTTTACCCATTAGCTGCTCTCAAAAACTATAGAAAAGACTGCGACTTAAGTCGCACGAGTTGCTTATATCTCAGCCTAAAGGGACTGAGTTTTACGCTTACCGGGTTATTCTATAACTAATCTTCCGTCACCCCCATAATCTTTTTCAACATATCTAAGCCTTTTTTAACTTGGCGAGAAACTGTGACAACACTAATGCCTAAATGTGCTGCTACTTGTTTTTGGGTTAAATCATAGAAAAAATGCAGCCGCTAATTCGCTATCAGTCGGTGGGCGATTATATTGCTCGGACAGAGAACGGGAAAGCCCAACAGCTTGTTGTTGGAGTGCTAACCACCGTCTAGGTATTCTCACAGTTACGCCTTTATCTCGCAAATAATGTTGAATTTCACCACGAATATAGGGCATCGCATAGGAACTAAAAGCATTTCCCTTAGAAAGTTCAAATTTCTCAATTGCTCTAATTAAGCCCATACAGGCTACCTGGAGAAGATCCTCATAGCTCTCATTACACTGATTAATCCAATAATGGGCTTCCTTTCTGGCTAGTCCAAAATTGAGTTTTACCAGTTGATTGCGAACTCTTTCCGAACGGGATTGCTGATACTCTCGCAACAACTGTGAATTTTCATGTTTCAGTTTGTTAGTAGATGTTTCGTCAGTGGTTTTATTAGGCATAACACTTTGGTTCTTGAACAAGTATATTTGGTATATAATCGCTTTTAAAACTAGTCACTATTTCTGCTCTTGGCTGAATGGTTGCAAATCCTACATCACAGAAAAATCTTGTCCAGACAAAATCGCCGTAAATGCTCTGCACAATACAATTAGCAATGGCAAGATTGTCCTGATATTTTTTTTACTCAAATTAGTTGAGTATACTTCCTAATTTATTAAACAACTGTCATAAACTTAAAATATACAATTAGCAATCTAATAATAAACCGGGATTGCGCCTAATTTAACTAATTAACTATGAGATTTGCTTATAGGTCTTGAGAATTGGCAATAGTTGATGAGGATCAAGCTTTGGGCTGCGATTATTTTTGTTTATCTGCTGTCTTCTCTTGATTGAATGAGTAATATTACGTAATTAAATAATTAAATTCATCTCCAACTTTTCAGCAAAAAAAAATAAAATTTTAAATCAGTAAATTTACGTGGAAATTAAACAACCGTAGTTTTCCAAAAAAAACCAAGATGCAGAGTGCATCTTGGTTAAGGCATTGCCACAAATAAATTTTCGTGACTGCTGAATTGTTGTTCATTTCCAAACTCATGGAGGTATATTAGATTACTAAATTACCAAAATACTTATGGATTTTAAACTCCCATGAGGTTGTATCAATATTTAGGCGCGAGGCTCAATTCGACCGTAGAATAAACCACGAATCTTCACTTCTTTAGGTTCACCTGCACCTAAATCGGTATCAGAAGGTTGTTCACTTTCAAAAGTCCCAGCTATTTCACCAGAAGTGCTATCTACTTTGGCTACTTGCAAGGAAATTTTACCTTTGAGGATTTCTGCCCGCTTGACATTAGTACGAGTTAGATCTTCATTATCAGATCCGGCTGGTAAAGCTACAGCATTGTCATAGCCACTAACAACACCACGACCTTTAGGATCTAAGAAAGCTGCACCACGATAGGAAGGGACTTTAAAAGTTCCTTCAAAGTCAGTGGATGTGTTAATGCTAGTTAAATTAGGTTGTGTTTGTGCAACCAAGCTTTTGATGGTAAACAAGAAAGGTACTAATTCACCACCAGGAAGTTTAACGGTGATAGCTTGAAAATCAAGACCATCTTCTTCCGTAAAAGTCAAGCTATGATCTGGATTGCTAGTTAGCTGACCTTGTACTTGGTCAATGGTAGAAGTATATCTGGTCATAACTTTACCAGATACAAATTCTGCTTTTTGACGTTTGTTAGCAGGTTCTTCTTTGACAAAGAAACTGGTTGGTTCTAAACAAAGTTCTTTGATGCTGTATGTCACATTAGGATCAACAGTAATTGAACCACGACTGGTTTCTGTCAGTTGGGGGCATTTGTTAGCCAACCCTGTGCCGCGAATTTGTTCGTAGGTGAGGACATCACTGACGCTTGCAGAAGGTGCATCACTACAAGCTGTGATTAGCCCTAAGCATAGAGCAAAGAAAGCAACAATTAAAGCGCGATACCTCATGGTTAACCTCAATCTCAAAAATTAATATCTAAGTTGTCAAACTGTTTTACTGAACGCACTTAAACGCATTGCGTTTCTGAGCCTGGAATTCAAACCATAGACTAAGCAGCGAACCGCATCCATTCTGGATGATGTATGTGTTGTCAGTACATACATCAAAAGTGTTTGGATAGGGAAATTAGCCAGATCATACGATTTTTTTTAACTCAAAATCAAAGCACTCTAGTGGTTAAATTCGGCTGTCATCCAGCACAAATCATGGAAAAGCCTTCTCTACCTTACCATCAAGGATTCTTGTTACTTGAGAATAGTTAGAAAGATATATATTCAGAAGTCAGGAATTAGAAAGAAGGAGCCAGGATTGAAACTCGAGTGCTATCTGGTGGCTTTTGACCTAATTTTTCTTCCTCATTCCAGTGCATACCGTTATATCTGAAGATATCTGACTCTTTTATTGATCAATTTAGGGACTTTTCCAGTATCGTATTAGTTTTATGGAGTAAAACGTTCCATGAACCATGATCAAAATTGGACATCTGGGGATTTGTCCTGCCAGCTACAAGCGATTTCTGGTGCGGTTAAAGATGTAGCTCAAACTTGCGGTGGAGATGTAATTTCTCTACTGGCTTTGTTACGTCATTTAGAACAGTTGCACAAAGAAATTCGAGATGGAGTGTTTCAAGAAAATTTGCCTGATAATCGCCAAAGATTATACTCGCTGCTCAGAGATATTGAGTCTGAGGGCGGTTGGCCTTATATTGCCCGAATGCGAGTACAGGCGTTATTGGTAAATTTGTCTGAGGAAGTTACTGATGAGGATGCTCTTACCAGCTATACTCATGATGTTTTCAAAATTGATAACTCGTCAGAATAGTTCAATATTTAAAATTAACAAATTAAATATTTTTGGATTTGATGGTGAAAGCATCACCATCAAGAGTAAATTCGCTCGTGTCGCTTGTATCTCAGCACTAAAGTGACTGAGCTTTACTCTTACCGGATATTTCTGTAAATTTATGAGGTGGGAAAGTTTTACCGAATTTACAATGCGTTGGGTACTATTGTTAAAAGCTAATTTTCTCCATAATACCCATGATGTTAGCTAAATTTAATTGCTAGATAAGCGAATTTAATATCCAGAATAAATTGGACTGATATTTACAAGAGGAAAACAATGGCTGGGATATTATCAGTTTCTCGGACAAATTTAGCTCAACGCCGCCAAAAATTGCGTCGGCAGCGACAACTCAAAATTCTTCAGGCTATTTGGCGGACGCTGGCTGTCACTGGATTGGCCTCGGTTTTGTTCTGGGTAGCAATTCAACCAATGTGGGTGTTAAAGGATTCGGGGCAAATAGTGATCAAATCTGGTGGTCAAGTTTTGACCCAAAAGGATATTTATTCATTGTTGGGGTTGTCATCTCCCCAGTCTTTATGGCGGATTGAACCTTCCCTAATTGCTGATTCTTTAAGAAAACAACCGAACATTGCCCAAGCTACGGTTAGACGGCGGTTATTACCTCCTGGTTTAATTATTGAAATCCAGGAACGAGTACCAGTAGCGATCGCCCAAATAACCAAAAATCAAAGGATAACCAGTTGTGTTCTGACTCCTTCATTCACGGGTAAGCCTTCTGAGGTTAAGTCTTGTTTGCAAAATAGCGGTATGGCTAATCAACAAAATGAACTAGGTTTACTGGATGCTAGTGGCGTGTGGATGCCTTTATCAAGGTATATCTCCATTAACCCCAAAGCAAAATTACCTCGACTCATAGTAATTGGTGCGATCGCACAATACAAGCCATTCTGGACTCAACTTTATGAAGCTATCAGTCACAGTTCTCTAAAAGTGACAGAAATTAATTTTCAAGATCCTACAAATTTAATTTTGAAAACTGAATTAGGAATTGTGCATTTAGGCAGCCCTAGCAATAGATTACCTGAGCAAATTCAAGCACTTGTACAAATGCGCCGTTTACCGAATGAAGTTAATACTAGTAATATAGATTACATTGATATCAAAAATCCCGCTGTTCCATTAGTACAAATGAATCAAAAAAATCCAGGCTTAGTTATGAAGAAATCAGAGCCACTGCACAAAACACCAATCCGTTGAAGTTCAACATTTTTTCTTTCTACTCCCTTCGGCCTTTGTCTAGCTGAATAGGCAAATCTTTTAAATTAGTAACTTGAGTTGCTAATTTTATATTTTTGTAAATTAGGTATATATTATACATATAGATATAGAATTTTTTAACCGTTAGTTAAAAAATCATGCTAAGGGTTGTAAAATTAATAACTAAAAAATATTCTAAAAAAATTCAGGAGGTTATTAAAACTTATTACTAGGACTAAGCTTAAGCTCTATCAAACAGTTAATAACCAGTTAAATATCTTATATCAACCAGTCATCACAGCTTTTTGCCCAAAGATAGGGTTGTTATACTGGGATCTGCCCAGGAGTTTAGCAATACCTTAGCCAAATTGAAAAAAGCCTTGATTCGTAGGTTGGGTTGAAGGATGAAACCCAACATGAGCGTTGGGTTGCGCTGTCGCTTAACCCAACAAAGCAAAAAATGGCGAAGGTATTGAGTTTAGTTAACGCTATTGTTGAAGTGATCTGCTGCTGACAAAGAAGATGAGATAAATAAATGTCTATACTTTTTAGAACTATTCTTAAAAAGTATAGGGGGGGAGTCAGCAACATGAGCAGCTAGTATCATAAACTGTACAGCTAATCAACAATCCCAAAGGAGAAAGAGTTAGAAGGCACCAGGCTGGATATCTGACTCTGCAACTGAGGTTTTATACCTCTCTCATGGACAAATTGCCACATCTCACCTGCCATCATGTAGGCTAGGGAATAGTAAAAAAAATAAAATAGCGTGCCAAAATTTATTTTGGCAATTATTTGACTCTTAGGTGAATCACACCGCAAAAAGTCGTTTATCTACCTTTCACAAATCCAATGACACTTGATAATAACCAAGGGCTGATCTATAACTCTCAAAATCCCGGACAACCAGGGTTTTCTCTGGCAGTTAACTCAAGCAATCCCTTTAATAATTCTGGAATGAACTTTGCTCAAGGTAAAGATGGCAAGAGAATTTCTCTCGAAAATAGCGGTATTGGTGAAATTGTGCCAGGCCGTGTTGCCAACATCAAAGTAATTGGTGTGGGTGGTGGTGGTGGTAATGCTGTCAACCGCATGATTGAGTCTGATGTATCCGGTGTTGAGTTTTGGTCAATTAATACTGATGCTCAAGCTCTGACTTTAGCGGGCGCTCCTAGTCGCTTGCAAATTGGGCAGAAACTAACTAGAGGCTTGGGTGCAGGGGGAAATCCGGCTATTGGTCAAAAAGCGGCGGAAGAATCTCGTGATGAAATTGCCACAGCTTTAGAAGGTGCGGATCTAGTATTTATTACCGCTGGTATGGGTGGTGGTACAGGTACAGGTGCAGCCCCAATTGTGGCAGAAATAGCCAAGGAAATGGGCGCTCTCACCGTTGGTGTAGTGACTCGACCATTTATTTTTGAGGGACGCAGACGCACTAGCCAAGCGGAACAAGGAATTGAAGGCTTGAAAAGTCGGGTGGATACCTTAATTATTATTCCCAATAATAAGCTGTTGGAAGTCATTCCTGAGCAAACTCCTGTGCAAGAAGCTTTTCGCTATGCTGATGATGTGTTGCGTCAAGGTGTACAAGGAATTTCTGATATTATTACTATTCCTGGATTGGTCAACGTTGACTTTGCTGATGTGCGGGCTGTGATGGCAGATGCAGGATCAGCTTTGATGGGAATTGGTGTGAGTTCGGGTAAATCTAGGGCCAGAGAAGCCGCAATTGCCGCCATTTCTTCACCTTTATTGGAATGTTCTATTGAAGGAGCTAGAGGAGTTGTATTTAATATTACTGGTGGTAGTGATCTGACCCTGCATGAAGTTAATGCTGCGGCGGAAACAATCTATGAAGTGGTTGATCCTAATGCCAATATTATTTTTGGAGCGGTAATTGATGACAGACTCCAAGGAGAAGTCAGAATTACTGTGATTGCGACTGGATTTACAGGTGATATCCAACCTCCATCTGCACAAACTACTGTTACTCCTAGAGTTGTCACTCCCATTCCCACTACTACTACCACTAGAAGACCTACACCACTACAACAACCTGTTAATAACCCCACTCCATCTGTAGAACCACCAAAAGAAAAACCCTCTTTGGATATTCCCGATTTTCTGCAAAGACGACGGACACCACCAAGAAATTAATTGATTGTGAATATGAGATTTTAGCTTAAATAGTAGAAGCCTCTCATCTAACCGATAGGGAAGTGATGAGATGAATAGGCGCGAGTGACTTTTTTGACTAACTAGCGAAATCAGCAATGTTAGTCGATGAGGAATGAACACTTTCTTGGTTTCTCTCCAAGTATCTGATATAATTCTAATCAATAGGTGTAACTCAATTAAATGCTGAAAAGCAGCCTATTAAAAAAGTTCAAAATTATAAGGAAGAACGCCGAAAACCC
>NZ_VIKY01000228.1:0-2754 GCF_009711925.1 Dolichospermum sp. UHCC 0352
AGAGATGTGTGTACACCGTAGCCTTTATAAGGGGGGCTAAATTCTTCAAAGTCCCCCTTTTTAAGGGGGATTTAGGGGGATCGGATCACGTTTAGCATCCTGTCTAGAGATGTGTGTACACCGTAGCCTTTATAAGGGGGGCTAAATTCTTCAAAGTCCCCCTTTTTAAGGGGGATTTAGGGGGATCGGATCACGTTTAGCATCCTGTCTAGAGATGTGTGTACACCGTAGCCTTTACAAGGGGAGGGTTAGGGTGGGGTATTTTGTTATTTAGAGATGTTTTTTGAGATATTCACCCAGATTCAAGTAAGTATTTTCACCTGAATTTTGCCAAGTTATGTCTGAAGTTCTACCTTCTTTGATGTCCTTCAGTTCGGCTAAAACTGTAGTGGGATTTACACCTGGCCTGACACTAAATAAAATATTGTTTTTATTGCATTCACCAGGTTTAGCCGCACAGATAACTCCCAAACCATTCAACTTACCGGTAGTTAAATAATCTAATCGGCCTTGTTGGTGAAATTTCTGGAATTTTTTACTTACTTCATCACAGCGTCTTTCAGGAGTCCATTCGCTACCGGGAAAAGAGTCAGATTTCCAAGCAATAATGGATACATAACGCTCAGGTTTTTTGTCGGGAACGAAGGCCATGGTAGTGTGAACTTTTTTACCTTTGAGAAATTGAATGCGACAACGAAAACTAACTTCTTGCTTGGGAATCTCTTGACTCAAACCAGGGTTAACACTAAGGGTAACTGTCAATGCGGTGAATGCTAAGACACTAGTTAATGCTGGTAGTTGCATAATGCTTGACCTTTGATTACTGAATTTTGGTGATTATGGTAGTATTTAACTAGATTTATGTTATCTAAACTTTATACTTGGCGTAAGAATATGCACGCCCATAACTGATTATATACTAATTCTTATCAAAGATTAAGGCGTTTACCCAGAAGTTAACTTTATGATACAATCCTGTTTAATAGGTGAAGTGAACAGACTTATATATATAAATACCTGTTTTTGGTTAATGGATTAACTCTGTACCTTTATCATTTACCATACTATCTGTTATGTACTACTATTGTACCAGACCGCACTGCCCTAGTCCAAAAAACCGTTTTCCCGACTCTCCAGATTCTAATACTACCTCGGAAATATTCTGTCAAGCTTGTGGAATGCCCCTAATATTAAAGGGGAGAAAGGGACATTATCAAACTATTAAACCTCTGGGAAAAGGAGGATTTGGTGCTACTTTTCAAGCTATTGATTTAGATTCTGTGAATCAGCGTCAATGTGTAATCAAACGATTGAATATTAAAATTGATGAGATTCAAGCTGAACATGATAACCCGGAAATTGTTAATAAAATTGTTGAAGGAATCAAAGCCGCTTTTGATCGAGAAGCTCAGGCTTTAGAATTTTTAGGTGATAATAGCGGGAATATTCCCACTTTATATGATTATTTTTCTTTTACCGCTCCTGCTTTTGGTCAACAAGAAGAGCTTGAGTTTAAATATTTAGTACAACAATATATCCAAGGTGAAGATCTGTCTCAGGAACTCAGAAGAAAAGTTCGTTTTTCCGAAACAGAGACTTTAGATTTTTTAAAGCAAATTTTACCGATTTTACAATTTATTCATGACCAAAATTCTATCCATCGAGATATTAAACCCAGTAATATTGTTAGAGAAACAGCAACACAAAAACTATTTTTAATTGATTTTGGGGCAGTGAAACAAGTTGTTTCTGGTGAAACAAATATAAAAAAATCTGTACCTATTTTTACAAAAGTATACGCTTCTCCTGAACAAAGACCTGAAGAAGGAAGAATAGGAGAAATTTATCCGTCTAGTGATTTATATAGTTTAGCTGTTACTTGTCTGGAGTTACTCACAGGTACAACTCCTGTTGATTACCTTGACAATAATTACCGAAATTGGCGACAACAAGCTAGTATAATTATTAGCCCTTCTCTAGCTAATATTTTAGATAAAATGCTCAAGATTAACCCTAGACACCGGTTTCAATCAGCAGCAGAAGTTATGACGGCTGTAAATGAATCTCAAATAACCACACAACCAGATCATTCAGTCAATAATAATAATAATACAAAGCCCATCAATAAACCATCTCACAATTTAAAATTTTTACTCATAAAATCGGCTTTTTTAATAACTTTAATAACTATTGGTGTGATGGGTATTAATATTTATTTGCAACCACCAATTAAAGTAGTAGAATATGCAAAAGCTGGAGTTAAATTTAAATATCCTAAAAATTGGCAAGAAACACCAGTAATAGATAAATTAACGCGAATTATCCCGAAAAATACGATTTCATCTTCTCTAACTCCAGAATTTTTTATCACTATAGATGAGTTATTTCAGTCGGAGTCTTTGGAAGATTATACTAAGTTTTCTATCGGACAAATTGAAGCATTAGGACAAAATGCGAAAATTATCAAATCTGGACAAATACAACTTGGTGAAACACAAGGTTATCAAGTAGTTTATGAAAGCAGAGATAATATCCACAAGGTAAATTTCCAAGAAATGCAAGTATGGATTGTTAATGGTAAAAAAGCCTATATTCTCACCTATCGCGCTGAAGATAAATCCTATCCAGAGTTTGCGAAAACTGTGGAAGACACCATAATTAAATCCTTTAGACTGGAAAAATCCACATCTGAAAAATCCACAAATCCAATCTGGTAATTAAGAGGATGTTTGAAAAGTGGTATTCCGTAATTTT
>NZ_VIKY01000229.1:0-1090 GCF_009711925.1 Dolichospermum sp. UHCC 0352
GGAGTTCATGGTTAAAGCATTATCATCTCACCCTCGTAATTTGACTAAGGTATTGTCTAAACCTAGTAAAATTAGTTGTATCGAGTCTGTTGGTTGCTTCGGTTTGTGTTTACCGATTCCTACTCACTCTTGGATGGGTAATTTGTACTTAGAAAAAGTCTGTAACTATCATGTCTCAATTTAAACTTATATCTGATATTGGTATAGATTATACTCAATTACATAGTTTATTGTTCATACAAAACTGGCGAAAAGCTGATGAAGAAACTGCAAAATTAATTTTGGCTGTTGCTAACAAAAAAAATATTCACAGTTCTTCTCAAACTCTCGAAGACGATAAAATTAAAACATTTCCTTGTGAGGATTTACAAATAATTGATCAACTTTGGATGTATTACAGTCAAGAACGTTTTGGTTTTAGTATTCAAAGTTTTTTGTGGGATGAAATTATTCAAGAGCGTAGAAAATCTGATTTTCAGAGTTTTTATATTTTAGCTGATAAATTAGGATGGTTTTTAGAGGAAGGTTGGTTAAGTTCTCAAACAAACTTAGATATAGAAACAGTACCAAAAGGGCATTTTCCATGTTGGGGTTTCGGTTTCAAATCAATAGGAGAGGAAGTAACTTGGACACCGGGAATCATGGGTCTAAAAATGTTGAGTGCAAACGTAAAAATCTTGGGATATAATGGAACTGGTCCGAGATTGGATAACATTCTAAATAAATTTAATACTCTTCTTCCCCTTGAAAATTTATTTTTTCGTATAAAAACTTGTGATTTGGTAAATACAACTGCTTACGAGCTTCCTACTTTCAAACACAAATTGCACGAAAGTCCAGAATTACAAGCTGCAATCAAGAAAATATCTGTCACTTCAGAACTTAATCAACTTGATATTGAGATAAATAATCTTCAGCAAAAAAATTACTATACTGCTAAAACAAAGACAATATTTAAAAAGAAAATAATTACATCAATTGCCCAACGACAGGGACAACCTTTGTTTCGTAAGGCTTTGCTTGAAGCCTATGATTATCGTTGTGCTATAACAGGGTTTGATGCACAGGAAGCATTGGAAGCTGCTCATAT
>NZ_VIKY01000229.1:1151-2137 GCF_009711925.1 Dolichospermum sp. UHCC 0352
CTCCAAATTGACAACCTTAACGCTAAAACTCTGATAGCACCTACACCACCACCACCTACCCCACTATTAAAGAATTTACCACCATCTGCATTTAGTGAAGAATTAGCGGCTATTTCCCAGGCGGAACTGAAATTAAAACAGGCTATGGTTATTTTGAGCAGTCGTTCCAAACTGCTAACAACTGACAACCCAGAACGCCGTGCTGAATTTGAAAAGGCTGGGGCTAGTTTAGCGATCGCTTCCCAAAAGATCCAAGAACAGGATCAAATGATTGTCGCCATGAACGATATGAAAATGCAATCAGAGATATTGCAACATGAACAATCAAAACTAAAAAACTTACAATCTGAATTAGAACAAGCTCGTTCAGAAGTTGACAGAGAACAAGCTAAACTTGATAATTCTGCAATTCTCCAAACTCAGGAATTAGAACAACTACAGACTAATGTTAATTTGGCTGAATCAAATTTACAGGTTGCTAAATCTAAATTAGAAGCCGCTAGAGTTAATCGTCAGATTCAAGAATATCAGGCATCAGTTGAAGAATCAAAGCGATCGCAGTCCCAAACCCAATCCAGACAAGATTTTGAACGGTCTAGGTTACAGTATGAAGAAGCTGTCAGAAATAACGATTATCAACTTGCACAACTGGGTATTTCATTAAGTGCAATTGAGGATAAATTAGCTGATATTCCGATTGTCAGAAGTCCCCGTAATGGGTATATTAAGAAGGTAAAACCTTGGGTGGGTAAAGATGGTAAATACCAAACTACTATTACTATTGTTTCTAATATTTCCCCTAAGAATTGAAGCTACATTAGCGCAAACGACCCAACCCCGACAAACCCCGACACAAACCACGACAAAGCCCGTCAATAAAACTCCGACAAGTCCGACACTAAAGCCTGTAACGCCTGTAAATAATAACGTTGAGACTTCGACAGAGGAAACCGCAGAAGAGCCAGCAGAACCATTAGATCCTGAAG
>NZ_VIKY01000229.1:2218-32178 GCF_009711925.1 Dolichospermum sp. UHCC 0352
ATCTATTGACCTCTCCAGGTGGTGTGCATTCTTATTGCTTCTTATTGAGAATAGATTTTGATGACATTTTTGGTGATTTACTGTTTCTCAAATGCCTTTTTTCACTTTATCTGTTTGTTTTGATGCTTCCTTTGATTTTCATCTCCGTAATTTCCCTCTGTAACATTTTGGGGTGCGGAATGTGGGTTTAAACGAGATAAACTTTGCCTCTACATCCTCAATTCTGTTGTATCTGAACCAAGGCTATGTGATGAACGGAATAAATGATTATGTTCAGGATGATACAAGCGCGAGCGCCCACTTACTGGTAATAGTGCAGGACTAATCACATAAAGTGTCGTTCGGCGTAATTTCTCTTCATGAGTACAATTTGCCATTTGTGCTAAATTCACAACCCGGATTTTTTCATCTGGCCAGCCTAAGCGATAGCAAATTGCTACTGGAGTATCTGGATCATAATGTTCTAACAATTTCCCTTGGGCTTCAGTGATATGAGTCACACTGAGATATAAACATAAACTGGCACGATGTGCTGCTAAAGCTGCTAACTCTTCCGTATCTGGAACATGGGTACGGCCACTAATGCGAGTCAGGATGATAGTCTGCACTAAACCAGGCACAGTTAACTCTATCTTGAGTTTAGCTGCGGCAGCTTGAAAAGCACTGATACCAGGAATGACTTCAAAAGGAATATTAGCATCGGCTAATAGCTGCATTTGTTCATGAATAGCACTATACAGACTAGGATCACCAGAGTGTAATCTTACCACAGATTTATGCGATCGCACGGCATCAATCATCAGTGGTACAATTTCTTCCAAAGTCCGATTTGCTGTTTTGATAATTTCCGCATCTGGACGACAAACATCTAGAATTTGTTCGGGAATTAAAGAATCTGCAAATAAAATCACATCAGCCGCAGCTAACAACTTTTGCGCCCTAACCGTTAATAAATCAGGATCTCCCGGTCCAGCACCAACAATATAAACCCCAGGCTCTAAGGTATTTGGATACTTGAAAAAACTCAAATTATTAGTAGATTCACTCATTAATTTCCCCCTGCAAAACCCTGCAAAAAAACTTTTACCATTTCCCTAGTACCCTTCCGGATTCAGCCACTTTGCCTAGTAGAAATAGATGGTAGATGCACCCTGGTTAAGCCCTAGAGATTAATTACTCTGGGGCATTTTTTTCTCCATTCCCCCCAGCAACAACATCAGGTAAGGAACGCTTGAATATATATAGCCAAGCTAAACCAAATAATCCTAAAGTCATTCCCCCTAAACTTACCATTTGTGCCATCCGTAAAGGTCCTAGCATTAAGCTATCTGTGCGTAAACCTTCAATCCAAACCCGTCCCAAGCTATAAGCAACCCAGTAAACTAAAAATAACGTCCCTACTTTCAACCGGGGTTTTTTAGCTAAAGCTCGAAAAAACAAAGTTATTAACAATGCAAACACCATTAAATTCCACAACGATTCATAAAGAAAAGTGGGATGGAAATATTCAAAATTCACTAAATCCAAAGGACGACGATCTGAGGGAATATATAACTTCCAAGGTAAACTAGTTGGTCTGCCAAAAGCTTCCGAGTTGAAAAAATTTCCCCACCGACCAATTGCTTGCCCTAATATTAATGAAGGAGCAACCAAATCAGTCAATTGCCAAAAAGATACCTTATTCAGTCTAGCAAAAATTAACGCCGCGATCGCCCCGCCAATAATTGCCCCATGAATCGCAATACCCCCTTGCCAAATTGCAATTATCCGTTCTGGATGTTGAGAATATTCTGGCCATTGAAACAAAACATAATATAACCTAGCGGCGGGAATAGCTGCAATCACCAACCAAATTGATAAATCACTGATTAAATCGGGATTAACATGACGACGCTTGGCTAGGTATTGAGAAAGACTAACACCAATTAACACAGCAGAAGCAATTAACAACCCATACCAACGAATAACAATTGGTCCCAATTTAACCACAATCGGACCAGGGGAAGTAAATAAAAACCCCAACGGCAAAACAGAAAAATCCACTATCATACAAAATTACCTATAGGAGTATGAAATCTATGGAGATAAAACACAATAATATAGTACGCCTTCCTGACTTCCTGACTTCCTGACTTCCTGACTTCCTGACTTCCTGACTTCCTGACTTCCTTCTTCCTCCTTCCTCCTTCCTCCCTCCTTCTTCCTCCTGACTCCTGACTCGGTGACTCCTGACTCCTTCTTCCTGTGTTAGATTTAATAAAGTTCTGTGGAAAATCCGTCAATATAATCACTTAAAATAACCTTGTGATTGCTATTTATCCTGGTAGTTTTGATCCCATCACCTTGGGACATTTAGACCTTATTCAGCGCAGTAGTCGCCTATTTGAACGAGTCATTGTTGCCGTCCTCCGCAATCCCCATAAAATGCCATTGTTTACAGTAGAGCAAAGATTAGAGCAAATTCGTCTAGCTACAAAACATTTACCAAATGTAGGAGTAGACAGCTTTGACGGTTTGACTGTAAAATATGCTCAAATGCAACAAGCGCAAGTTTTGTTACGGGGGTTAAGAGCGGTTTCTGACTTTGAGATTGAGCTACAAATGGCTCACACTAATAAAACATTGTCTACTCAGATCGAGACAGTTTTTCTGGCAACATCAAATGAGTATAGTTTTTTAAGTAGTAGTGTGGTAAAAGAGATTGCCAGGTTTGGTGGCTCTGTTGATCATCTTGTTCCCCCACACATTGCCCTAGATATATACCAATGCTACAACCAAAAATCCCTAGCCTCGAATCCAACTACAACGGCAACAATCCTCCCCCAAGAGAGTATGTGAATGGTATCCCCTCCATTGGTAATCCAGAACCAACAGCAGGGGTAGATATTCAGCAGGAACTCAACCGCTTAGAGGACATAGTTCTCTCTAGTTTGAGGATTCCCCTGACAGGACGAACTTTAATAGATGAAGATAAATTACTAGAACAACTTGATTTCATCCGTCTGTCTTTGCCAACGGTGTTTCAGGAAGCACTCGATATTTTGGCACAAAAGAATGAAATTCTTCTAGAAGCGGAAGAATATGGACAACAGGTTGTAGATGTAGCCCAAGCAAAAAGAGCGCAAATTTTGGCAGAAAGTGATATTGTCAGGCAAGCACAGCGGGAAGCTGACCAACTGCGGCGACAAGTGCAGGACGATTGTGAAACAATGATGCAAGACACTCTTGCAGAAATTGACCGTAAACGTCGCGCTTGTCAGCAAGAATTAGAAGAAATGCGTCAAACTGCAATTTCTCAAGCTGAAGAAATTGAAGATGGTGCTGATAAATACGCCGATAACGTTCTGGCTAATATTGAACAGGATATACAGGAAATGTTAAAAATTATTACTAATGGCCGCAAACAATTAAATTCTGCTAATGTCCCCAAAAATGGAGATCATCCCCAACAACGCCCCCATAATTCCAAAAAAAGATAGTATCACCTCGTTCCCAGTCTCTGACTGGGAATGCTATTACAGAGGCTCTGCCTCTTAATCATAAGAATACCCGGTAAGTGGGAAACTCAGTGGCTTTAGCCCTGAGAAGGAAACGGCACGAGCGGTTTTAACCGCTGTGAATCTTAAAATTGAAACCAGATTTTTGATTGGAACCTGGAAACCAACTCCCTTGCGGGGTAATGTTAGCTTCGACCTGTTATAAGAGCTTGTTAGGCTGGCAACACTGTTTCAGTGACCTTAAAACTGTTTAATTGCCAGCGACAGAGCAGGGAACTAGCTACGCATTCCAGGGTGTCGTGACTCAAATAACGGCTACCATGAGAGTAAACTCAGGGTGGTCTGGTCAGTACGGCTTGCTTGATTACTCTTGCAAGCCCAGTCCCTTTAGGGCTGGGTTACTGACTATTCTCATCTAGAATATACAAATATTATATAGCAGTTCTTGTGATCTTAGGTACAAAGTTTTTTAGTTTTAGGGAACTGGGAATAGGAAATAAGGAATAAGTTAATGATATATAACAGTTCTTATTTAATTACTATTTTGAAGGATAGCATCGAACGCAGATAAACGCAGATAAACGCGGATTTTTTTGTTCTCTCTGTTTATAGATAATTTTTTCTGCAAATTATATTTAATTCAATCAGAAGTTTTAATTTGATCTAGGATAATACTCGCGTATTTATCCCAATTTATGGTACAAATAAAACAATTAGAGTAGTTATTGTTCTGCTGACAATTAAGAAGGGGTAGTTTTTATGGTTGAACCACTCACTGGCTCTGTTATTGTTTCTTTATCTTCCTCGGAAGCAATCAAGGAAGGTGGAAAATTTGCAGTTAAAGGAGTCGCGGATACTTTTGCAAAGTTGGTTAGCACTATTCGACAAAAGCTAACTACAGAAGGAATGGAAGGTTTATTAATTCGGGCTGAAAAAGATCCAAATGAAAAAAATAAACTTCAGTTACAAGATGAATTGCAAGAATACATTAATGCTGATAAAATTTTTGCTAATCAACTTAAATTGCTAGTTGAAGAACTCAAAACACAAGACCCTAAGATTCGTCAGGTAATTCTGAGTGGAATTGAATTAACTGGTGATTTACAAGCTCAGAATATCACTCAAAAAACTTCAGGAAGTAGTGGTTCTGTTGACCAGGAAATGCTCACCAATATCAAGGCTAATAATATTAATGTAGGTAATTTAAATCAAGAAGGTTAAGTTCTAATCATGAATACAAATCATCTTCCTCAAGTTGTTCAAGAGCTTTTCAAAAATGTGCAAGTGGGGGGTGATATCTCTGTGAGAGATATTACTCAAGTTTTTCAAACTGTCAATAATTTAAATGATTGGGATAAACCTCTAGGTTTTCCCCACAATATCCCTAATAGTAATACTAAAAAGTTTGTTGGTCGAGAAAATGAATTAGTTTTAATTCATCAACATTTACAAACTAGCAATCATGCTGTAATTTCTGCTGTTGAAGGTATGGGTGGTATTGGTAAAACTGAATTAGCTACCCAATATTCTCTTCTGCATTTATTCCTAAATTTTTATCCAAGAGGTATTTGTTGGTTGTCGGCTACAAATTAAAATCTCGGTTTACAAATAATTCAATTTTGTCGCACACATTTAGGTTTAAATCCCCTAGATGATTTTGATGTATTACTACAAGTAAAGTGGTGTTGGCAACGTTGGCAAGAAGGTAGGGTTTTATTAGTTATTGATGATGTCCAAAATTATTCGGCGATTCAGCCTTATTTGCCGCCACAATCATCTCAATTTCAGGTTTTGATCACAACAAGACTAAAACTAGATTTATCTGGTTCTTTGTCTTTACAAATCCTTTCTCTACCGGAGGCAATGGCATTATTATCAAAATTAATTGGTGAGGATAGGTTAAATCAAGAAACAGCACTAGCAGAGGAACTTTGTCAACTGTTAGGTCGTTTACCACTAGCTTTACAATTGGTTGGTCGTTATCTCAAATATCGTCAGATATCTTGCGCGGAAATGTTGCAAAGATTAGCAGCTAAAGGTATCAATCATTCTGCTTTTAATATTGATGCTCATGACCCTACTTGGACTTTATCTATAACTCGTGGTGTTCAAGCTGCTTTTGAATTAAGTTGGGAAGTTATCAGTTATTCTGCTCAAGAGTTAGGTTGTCTACTCAGTTTATTTGCTTTAGCTCCCATTCCTTGGTTATTGATTCAAAGTGCTTCACGGGAAAAAAACATAGAAAGTCTAGAAAATGCCAAAATTGAATTAGAACGATTACATCTTTTACAAAGTGAAAATATTGATCATTATCAATTACATCAACTAATTCATGATTTTTTACAAGTCAAGTTAGAAAAACTGTCAACGGTTACACAGGAAAAGATCACTTTGGCAAACTTTTTGTTTTTAGATATTGGTCAACTTTTTAGTAATTTATTCAATCGTCAATCTGTCAGCACTACACTAAAACGTAATTTTTGCCAAGCAATGGTTAATATAGCTCAAGAAATTCTTGACCAACTAATACAGAAAGATATTCAAAAATTCAAATTAGCTATACCCCATTTACAGGAAGTAGCAGATCATTTACTGGATACTGTGAGTGATGAAAATTTAATTTGGCCTTTTTTGGGAGTAAGAAGCTTTTATCAAAGACAAGGATTATATAATGATGCAGAACCCTGGCTAAAAAAATGTGTATTATTGCTAAAACAACGTTTAGGTAATGATCATCCTGATGTTGCTACCAGTCTCAACAATTTGGCATTTTTTTACTATTCTTAACACAAGTACAAGGAAGCAGAACCTCTCTACCAACAAGCTTTAAATATTTTGGAACAACGATTAGGAGTAAATCACCCTCATACTATTATTGTACATGGTAATCTTGAATATTTACGCAATCTTTAAGTAAATGCTGTTAATCTTAAAGCATTTATTTTCAGACAAATTTATTGGATAAGACAACAATAGCTTTGTTTAGCAATCTGATGTTTAACGTTCAAACTCTTATTCTTGTAATTTGTATGAGAATAAGAAAAAAATTTTTAGATAAGGAGATTAAGGAGAACAATAGGTAATTATGAAAACTGACAAACTGTTTTACCGACTATTTTTATCTCAGCCAGGATTGATTACCGAGTTAATCCCAGAAATTCCCAAAGATTGCGAATTTACCTATAGTGCGCCCGCAGTCAAAGAAAAAGGATTTGCAATAGATGGATTATTAACACCAATTGCCAAGGATCTAAATTTACCGTTAGTATTTTTAGAGGCACAGATGCAAAGAGAACCCAAATTTTATGGTCGGTATTTTGCAGAGATTTTTATGTACCTATATCAATACAACATCAAACAACCTTGGTACGGATTGTTGATTTTACCCAACCGACGGGAAGATTTAGGCTCAGATATTCCCTACCAATCGTTGTTAACAAATCAAGTCAAACGGCTATATTTAGAAGATTTATTACCGTTAACAGATTTGAGTCCCAATCTATCATTATTGAAATTGCTGGTAGTCAATGAACAAGATACAGCCTCCTTGGCACAAGCGATTATTAATAGTGCAGAAACAGAAGAAGAACTGCGCCGGCGCTTAGATTTGGTAGAAGCTATACTTGTGAATAAATTCCCACAACTCAGCACAAAGGAGATTTTGAAAATGCTAAACCTGAAAACAGCAGATGTCACCCAAACACGGTTTTATCAGGAAGTGTTTCAAGAAGGACAGCAAGCAGGACAACAAGCAGGACGACAAGCAGGGGAAACGGATTTAGTGCTGCGTATGTTGACGAAGCGGTATGGATTGCTGTCTTTAGCCCAACAAGAGCAAATAAGAAGTTTGAATATAGAGCAGTTGGAGAGTTTAGGGGAGTCCTTGTTAGATTTTACAGAAATATCCGATTTAGATAGGTGGCTTTTGGCGCATATAAAAACTTGAGAATAGTTTTCTAGGAAAGGAATATTAATTTTCACAGCTAGACTTGGCGTAAGCTATACTGCATAGCTCCTGTATTCTGTATTTCCTCATGAATTTAGCCTGGGAAAGATTGACTTTATCTTCTTTACCACTGAAAGAATATTTGTCTGGTAGTTACCTACATCGGTTTCTGGTGGGGCTTTTGCTGCCTTGGCGACAAAGTAGTATCTTAATGCAGTGGGGAGATATTATTGCTGTTGGCTTACTTAGCCTCATTTATGGTCTTGCACCTTTTGTTTCTACTACTTTAATCGGTTTATTGTTGGTGGCTTGTGTCGGCTTTTGGCTGCTGTTGACTTTATCGGATGATAATACATCAGCAAATGCGGCTTCGGTTACTCCTATTCACCTGCTGGTGTTGCTGTATTGGAGTATTGCTGCTATATCAACAGCTTTATCACCGGTGAAAAAAGCGGCTTTGGGTGATTTACAAACATTAACTCTTTATTTGTTACTGTTTGCCCTCTGTGCTAGGGTGCTGCGCGTCCCCCGATTTCGGTCTTGGTTGATTACTCTCTATTTGCATATATCCCTGATTGTCAGCGTCTATGGGTTGCGACAATGGTTTTTTGGCGCGAAGGCTTTGGCTACTTGGGTTGACCCGGAATCACCTTTGGCTAAGACTACGAGAGTTTACAGTTACTTAGGAAATCCTAACCTATTAGCTGGATATCTTTTACCCGCTGTAATTTTGAGCTTAGTTGCTATTGTAGCTTGGCCGGGTTGGATTAGGAAATCATTAGCATTAACAATGTTTGTGGTTAACGCTACTGTTTTAATTTTGACCTTTAGTCGCGGTGGTTGGATTGCCTTATTAGTGGAATTATTGACAATAGCGGTGTTGCTGTTTTATTGGTGGAGTATAAGTATGCCCCCATTTTGGCGGACTTGGTCTTTACCAATATTGTTAGGAACTGTAGTGGGGTTATTGATAATTGGATTGATATTTGTCGAACCCTTCCGGGTGCGAATCGTGAGTATATTTGCCGA
The DNA here is from genome assembly GCF_009711925.1 of Dolichospermum sp. UHCC 0352. Classification (NCBI taxonomy): domain Bacteria; kingdom Bacillati; phylum Cyanobacteriota; class Cyanophyceae; order Nostocales; family Aphanizomenonaceae; genus Dolichospermum; species Dolichospermum sp. UHCC 0352. The sequence continues at coordinate 10,691 of NZ_VIKY01000229.1, forward strand.
CCGCAAAGACAGTAGTAATAACTTTCGGAAAAATGTTTGGGAATCGGTGTTTCAAATGATCCGCGATCGCCCTATAATTGGTATAGGACCAGGACATGGTGCTTTTAATAAAGTTTATCCTCTGTACCAACATCCGAAATTTACAGCATTAAGTGCCTATTCGGTGTTTCTAGAAACGATTGTAGAAACTGGCTTTTTGGGTTTTACTTGTTTTATGTGGTTGATTGTCGTTGCATTAAATACAGGATATTTGCAATTAAGTCGGTTACGAAAAACTAAGAATATGGAAGGCTTGTGGCTAATGGGGGCAATAGCTGCTATAATAGGTTTATTAACTCAGGGTTTATTTGATACAGTTTTCTATCGTCCTGAAGTTAATACTCTCTGGTGGTTAATGATGGCTTTAATTGCCAGTTATTGGCAACCTTTAACCCGCAATAATCATAATCACGCTTAGAAAAGAGTTTCCTAACCCGCCTGGGAATGAATTCCCAGTCTAATAGTTCAAGTCCACTGAAGTGGACTCAAAGCCTTTAATAGTCGTCTTTAGACGACTTTTGCTATGAGACTCCGAATTCATTCGGAGGCGGTTGTGGGAATTTCCCCTGCCCTCTGCCTCCTAGTACCTCTTCATTGCCCTTTGCATATCTCGCTGGTCGTCACGACGTTTGAGACTTTCGCGTTTGTCGTGGAGTTTTTTACCTTTACCCAGCGCAATGACTATTTTTACCCAACCTCGTTTCAGATACATTTTTAAGGGGACTAGGGTTAAACCTTCCTGTTGTACCCTCCCAATAAGTTTACGCAGTTCTTGTTTATGGAGTAATAATTTGCGGGTTCGTCTGGGTTCGTGATTAAAGTATGCACCACTAGAGGCATAAGGAGAAATATGGACGTTGATTAACCATGCTTCACCGTCACGAAGCAACGCATAGCCATCTTGCAAATTGGCTTTACCCGCACGAATTGATTTTACTTCAGTTCCTGTCAACTGAACTCCCGCTTCATAGGTTTCTATGATTTCATATAAAAACCGTGCTTGCCGATTATCACAAATAACTTTGTAACCTTCACTCTGTTTATCACTCATCGAAAATCTTCTTAGTTTTAATAAATACGCCTAAAAATTTCTTTAGACTAACTCTTTTATTGATTGTAGTTCACAAAGACAGGTGACAGGTAAACCTGTTTAGTCTCTAAATTACGTAAAGTTTTATGAACAATTCCTAAAAATTTAATATTTTCTTTAGAAATCATTGATGATGTCATCATGAGTAAGTAATCTTGTCATAGTATTAAAGATCAAATTAGTATTCTTGCTTGTGTCTATTAATATTGTTGATAACGGCAAATCACTCGGTCAAAAAATTATAGGGGTGTATTATCCATGCCCTTGACTATTCTTGTCGCAGATGATGATTTAGGCACGCGTCTATCTATTAGTGATTATCTTGATCTGTCCGGGTATAATGTTATAACTGTTGATAATGGTATTGATGCTTTGGATATGGTTGAAAAGCGTCATCCTGATTTGATGGTGACAGATATTATGATGCCACAGATGAATGGTTATGAGTTGGTGCGTCGTGTTCGTCAATTATCGGCGTTTCGATTATTACCTGTGATTTTGTTAACAGAGAGAACGAAAACCCAAGAACGAATTTTGGGATATCAGTCTGGTTGTGATTTGTATTTGCCTAAGCCTTTTGAATTGGAGGAAATAGCCGCTGCTATACGTAATTTATTAGAGCGATCGCAAATCATCCAATCAGAATGTCGTTTTATTTATCAGGAAGAAATCAGTTTTGCCACTTATACAAAAGCAAAAAACGGTCATATTTCTATCCCTACTCAAGTGCAACAATCTCAAGTATTGACACCGCTAACTGTGAGAGAACAGGAAGTTTTAGACTTATTAACTCATGGTTTGTCTAATGGAGAAATTGGTAATCATTTACATTTAAGTCCGCGCACAGTGGAGAAATATGTGAGTAGTTTATTGAGAAAAACTGAAACTAGTAATCGTGCTGAATTGGTTAGATTTGCGATCAAACATGATTTAGTAGAATAGGATTTTTGTCCAATTTGACATTTTTAGTCTGGTAATATTCAGGGAAATTGAGTATTTTGAGGGTGCGTTAGTAAGTCCATAGCGCACCAAAATATAACCCGACTAAAATTTACAAATAGACTCTGGTTTCAGGGGACATTGTTTAACGATAAGTGGATTTTTCGCAAGGTAAAGATAAGCCAAATTAGTCAGATTAGACAAAGGTTTGATATCGCTGATTTTATTTCCCGAAAGGGAAAGAGAAGTCAAATTAGTGAGATTAGACAAAGGTTTGATATCGCTGATTTTATTTCCCGAAAGGGAAAGAGAAGTCAAATTAGTGAGATTAGACAAAGGTTTGATATCGCTGATTTTATTTCCCGAAAGGGAAAGAGAAGTCAAATTAGTGAGATTAGACAAAGGTTTGATATCGCTGATTTTATTTCCCGAAAGGGAAAGAGAAGTCAAATTAGTGAGATTAGACAAAGGTTTGATATCGCTGATTTTATTTCCCAAAAGGTCAAGAAAAGTCAAATTAGTCAGATTAGACAAAGGTTTGATATCGCTGATTTTATTTCCCAAAAGGTCAAGAAGAGTCAATTTAGTCAGATTAGACAAAGGTTTGATATCGCTGATTTTATTTCTCGAAAGTTTAAGTTCAGTCAAATTAGTCAGATTAGACAAAGGTTTGATATCGCTGATTTTATTTTCCCAAAGGTTAAGAGAAGTCAATTTAGTCAGATTAGACAAAGGTTTGATATCGCTGATTTTATTTTCCTCAAGGGAAAGAGAAGTCAATTTAGTCAGCGTTTGATTAGCTTGACTACAATTTCGGGTTTCAGCAACATTTAATAATGCTTCTACCGTTCGTTTCGTCTCTTGAGGTAAACTGGCTTTTTGTTGACACCATTCTTTAAAGGTCTTAGGTGTTTTTATAGGTGCTGCGGTGACTTTTGGGGTGTAAAATCCTAAAGTCAAGGTAAAAATAGTGGTCGCTACTAAAGCTAGTTTCATGATTTTACAAGTTATACAAAAAATCTACAGTAATTTTACCATCTTCCAACTTGCAAAATAAGTCTGCTTTTAGCTATTTTTCGGACGTTTGAGGGGAATAGAATTAATCGGACCAAGAATTTGATTTAAATCCCGTAATTGTTCAGCCGTACCCATACAAATTAATGTATCTCCCGACATTAAAACAGTATCTCCAGTGGGACCACCAATGAGTTTACCATCAAGACGACGAATTGCCAGAACTAATGCTCCTGATTGCGATCGCAATTTCGCTCTTTGTAAACTTTGACCAACGAAGGGACACCTATCGGAATCTAGTAAAAATTCTTCCATATATAACTGACGGTCTGTACCAGAAAGCATCCCATCTACAAAGTCTAAAATTTGCGGTCTGAGGGCTGCTGCTGCCATGCGTTTGCCGCCGGTGATATACGGTGAAATTACGGCATCTGCGCCACCGCGCTGTAACTTTTGTACCGCTTCTTCCGTACTAGCGCGAGCGATCGCCCGAATGCCTGGATTCAGAGTTTTTGCTGAGAGAACAGTATATAAATTTTCCGCATCTGAAGGTAAAGCCGCGACAATACAAATTGCTTTAGTAACGCCAACTTTTAACAAAGTATCATCTAACGTCGCATCACCTTGAAAAACAATGTAACCAATTTCCTGGGCTTTTTGGACAGATTCAAGTTCCGAATCAATAATCACAAAAGAAACAGCTTCAGCCTGAAATTCCTTAGCAATTTGTCGCCCAGTGCGACTAAATCCACAGATAATATAATGTTCTGATAATGATTCCATTAAACGCCTTTGTTGTCGGAGTCGAATTCCTTCTAGAAAATAACCTTCAATGACTGCGGCTGTAAATCTATTAACAATATAAGTAAGATTCACCACACCCATTAAAATTAAGACAATGGTAAATAAACGCCCTCGACTACCTAATGGGTGAGTTTCTCCATAACCGACAGTTGCTAGAGTAATTACAGTCATGTAAGCTGCATCTTCCCATTTCCAGCCCTCAACCAGGGAATACCATAAAGTCCCAATTAGGGAAATACCAGCTAAAGCAAGCGCCCCAGCCATTAATTCTTTTTGAATCCGTTGATATTTTTGTTCAAGGGTAGAATACACAGGCAATTAAAAATTAAGAATTAAAAATTAAACAACTCCCGACATCAGGGACGACAAATAATAAATTACCCAATTTTGTGGGATGGGCATCCTTGCCCGTCCTTAATGATTTAGCGGACAAGATGCCCGTACCACAAGAAACTTTTTTTAATTGGAAGTCCATAAGGGTTCAGAATAAATAATATTTGCACAATTATGGGTAATTTTTCCTCCTTTTTTCTCTTTCCTCTTTCTTCTTCTTGACTCGGTGACTCCTCCTAAAACCATCAGAAATTTTGAAAGATTTCCCAGAACCTAGTAAAGTATTACGATAAAAGCTTTTCAGGAGTAGCGGTAGTGAGCGTCCAAACTCTAATTGAACAAGCCATGAACCCCTCGGAGTCAGGTATTATGCCATCTACACCTTTTGATGTTGATAGCTTTGATACGGCTGTTATGTCTACGTACAGTCGCTTTCCTTTGGCTTTGGAACGGGGTGCTGGTTGCCGTGTTTGGGATAGTCAGGGTAAGGAATATCTGGATTTTGTCGCGGGTATTGCCACTTGTACTCTAGGACACGCCCATCCAGCAATGGTAGAGGCTGTAACTAGACAAATCCAGAAATTGCATCATGTTTCTAATTTGTACTATATTCCTGAACAGGGTGAATTAGCGAAATGGATTGTTAATCATTCCTGTGCGGATAGAGTATTTTTCTGCAATTCTGGTGCTGAAGCCAACGAAGCAGCCATTAAACTAGCGCGGAAATATGCCCACACTGTCCTAGAAATTGCCCACCCGATCATTTTAACTGCTCATGCCAGTTTTCACGGACGGACTTTAGCCACCGTGACTGCCACTGGACAACCAAAGTATCAAAAGCATTTTGATCCTTTAGTTCCTGGTTTCCACTATGTAAATTACAACGATATTAGAGCAGTGGAAGCCGCTGTTACTGAATTAGATGAAGGTAATTATCGGGTAGGGGCAATTTTAATTGAACCATTACAGGGAGAAGGTGGCGTTCGTCCTGGGGATATTGCCTACTTTAAGCGGTTACGGGAGATTTGCGACGAAACCGGTATTTTGTTGATTTTTGATGAAGTACAGGTTGGAATGGGACGCAGTGGCAAATTATGGGGTTATGAACATTTGGGAGTAGAACCAGATATTTTCACCAGTGCGAAAGGTTTGGGCGGTGGTATTCCCATCGGTGCGATGATGAGTAAGAAATTCTGCGATATTTTCCAACCAGGAGAACACGCAAGTACATTTGGCGGTAATCCCTTTGTTTGTGGTGTGGCGCTGAGTGTGTGTGAGACTTTGGAAAAAGAGAATATTTTAGAGAATGTCAGAGAACAGGGCGCACATTTACGAGAAGGATTAAGAGCGATCGCTCGTCAATATCCTCAGCATATCTCAGAAGTACGCGGTTGGGGTTTAATTAGCGGCATGGAAATCAAAGCCGATATTCCCTTAACTGCTGGTGAAGTTGTCAAAGCTGCAATGGCAGAAGGTTTATTACTTGTTCCCGCAGGTCCTAAAGTAGTGCGGTTTGTTCCCCCTCTCATTGTCACAGAGGCAGAAATCAAGCAAGCATTAAAAGCTGTAGAAAAGGCATTAGCTAAACTGACAGCATAGGTAATTAAAAATTCGTAATTCGTAATTTCAAGAATTATCAATTACGAATTTTTCATCTTGATAATTTTCAACATATCAATTTGGAATAAATTAATCAAAAAATGCGATAAAATGGAATAATATATTTTTCATTAATACACAACGAAGCTATGCCAGAAACAAAATCTACTCATACAGTCCGCAGAGGCAGAATCTTCCCAGAAATTCAATGGACTCAAGAACAGAAAGCACAATGGCAGACTGAACGGGAAACATTGTCTCAAAACTGTAAAATAATTTTTGAGCAGTTACAAGCAGAACTCATTAAAACTCACTATAACTGGTACATAGCAATTGAGCCAAATAGCCGTGAATATTTTATTCATGAAGATCCCTTATTAGCCGCACAACAAGCACATCAAAAATACCCAAACGTCAAACTGCACGTTTTCCGAATTAATGAAACTGGAGTATGTGGCAAAATATGATTTTAAAATAATACTTACTACAAATAAAAGAAAGACCCTTCAAATATTACCAGTATCATTCATAATCACATCTAAGGTTAATTATCATGAAATGCAATAAAATATTTAGATTAAGTTCCCTGAGAACGTCCATTCACCTAGATGGCTGCAATGTTACCCATTATCAAGAACTGCATAAATTCTCTTCAGAAGCAGAAGCAGAAGCTTTTTTTAATCAAAGTATTCAAGAATTACTCACACACGGTTGGTATGATATCGAATCTGTGACCGTAGACGAAAATAACAAAGATCTCACTCCAGATGAATTGTATGGAATGTTCTTAGAATTAAAAAATCAAGTAGATGAATTTGCCAATGCAATTATCAAACCTTATATAGAAATTACTCCATCTTCAACAACAGAAACTACCCTATGGCAAAGTAAATTTGGTGGTTTACCTTACCTGCCCAAAAATACGACCTATCCTGAAGCCCCAGATGGTACACCCCTCCATCTTTTAGCACAAATCAACTTTGCTGAAACTCCTAAATTAGAAGATTTACCAGAAAAAGGGATTCTTCAGTTTTATATTGAAGCCGGAGGTGAAACAGCCTATGGAATTGAAGAATATCCCCAATTAAAACAAACTACCTTTAGAGTTATTTACTTTCCTGAACCAGATTTAAATATTGATAATCTCCTAGATAACTTTGATTTTTTACCTCCAGGAATAGGTTTGCCATTATTAGACTGTCTGGGTTTGAATTTCGCTATTAAATCAACTCCTATGTGTGCATCAGATTATCGGTTTAGAAACTTAGTTAAAAGCCATTTTCCCATCTTTCAACAAGATAATCTAACCAAAGCAATGGAAAATTCTTTAGAAGAACTTGTAGATGATTTTCTCAATGAATATGAAGAAAAATATGAGGAATCATTAGGAGGACATTGTTTAGGAGGATATCCCGCATTTGTGCAAAATGATGATCGTGCAGATTTGCAGGAAGAGGAAGGTTATGATTTTCTGCTATTGCAAATTAACTCTGATGATGAGCATTCAATTATGTGGGGAGATGAGGGAGTTGGTAACTTTTATATTCAACCTTCTGCACTGAAACGGTTGGATTTTTCTCAGATTTTGTACACCTATAATTGTTGTTGAGAGAAGGTGAATTAGGCTTTTATTAGGCTTTTATAAGTTTAAATAAATTTATTCAAACTTAATCATAAACGTACTTTTAGTTCGTTTTAACATTTTGATGCTTTGTATAAGATTCAAGACGTACTTTTAGTTCGTTTTAGTTTTTTATGAGTTTTGAAAGATATAAAGAAGTTAAACAGCTTTTTGGTGATAGAGTCCAAGCCCTTCGCAAAGACAGAGGTATTACACAAGAGCAGTTAGCAGAGGATATTGATAAATCCGTTGAGCATATTAGCTACATAGAACGAGGTGAACGCGCTCCGTCTTTTGAAACAATTTTAGATATTGCTGAAGCCCTGAAAGTGTCAGTACCATACTTAATGAATGTCACACCCCAAACAGATATCAGTACAAACTTTCTCACTGAATTACAAACTCCGGTAGTTCTTCCCTCTCTTGTTGAACCTGTTAAGGAAGCAGTTAACACAACTAAAGAGCGCCGTTCAGATTTAGAACGATTACAGACAGCACTTGGGGCTATTCAGGAATTACAGAGTCTGGCAAATGAGTATGGTATTAATGATGTTTTTCAAGACAATGGAGGGAAAGTTCTTCAAGTTTTAATCTTACTTGGTTTGCGGATATCACCTGGACGTGAAGGCAATGATGCAATTGATGCAGAAAAAAATGAATATGAATTAAAAACAATTAATAAACTTTTAAGTAAAAGTGTCACCACCAATCATCATCTTAACCTTGATATCCTCGCCAAATATCGTGCTGTAAAAGCTTGGTACATTGCTGTGTATGAAGGAATAGTATTAAAAGCTATATACAGAGTTGACCCTACTTCACTTGAGACATATTTCAGTTACTGGGAATCTAGAATACGTGGAGGAATGGAATCTATTAATAACCCTAAAATCCCTTTAAGTTTAATAGAAAAAGAAGGTGAGTTGGTTTATCCTAAACAGAATGAATAAACAATCCCAGGAAATTTGCCAATTTGAAGTAACCTTCATAATTTCAGAGCTAATTGCTTTGAAGTAGTTAAACAAACAGATTCTTTTTGAGCAAGAAGACATTCATAAAGAGTCATAGCATCCTTCGAGTTTTGAGATTTATCTAGAAACCGGAAAGCTGAAGATGCTAAATAAGATGGCTCTTGTTCAAAAGCCATCCAACTTCTTTCTAGCTGTTCAGCGGCAAAACCTGTAGTATTTGATCCTGCAAATATATCTAGAACTTTATCTCCAGTATCAGTCAAAAATTTAATGAAAAACATTGGCAACTTTTGAGGAAATCTCGCTGGATGAGGGGGTATGGAAATAGATTTACATAATTGAATATAACTAGAATTACTTTCAGTATTTGCAATCTCTAACAAATTTGATGGTATAGCACCACCATTATCAGTAGCAAAATTCTTACTGATATCATGGCCTGAAGGTCTTTCTTTCGGTGTATAGTATTTTTGAGGATCTGCCTGTAGCTTCTTCATTCGCTCAGAGTAAGGGACTAAAACATTACTAACATTTGCTTTAGGATGATCAGTTTTTGAGAGCCACCAGACGGTATTTACAGAGTCCTTTGCTCGAATTTTTCGCTTATTAACCCACTCAATTGGTGAAGGTAGTTTAGCTGGGTTATACCAAAAAAATTCTTCAGCCAGTCTAAATCCCAATTCATCACAAAGTTTAATTAAAACTCGATAGTTATAGAGAGAGCGAACTGGACGTTTACTTTCATAAGCTCCACCTAAATCAAGTACGAAACTACCAGTTGAATTCAGAACTCGATAAACTTTTTTGGAAAACTCAAGCAACCAATCAACATAATCTTCCTGCTCTACATTGCCATAAGCCTTTTTGCGTTGCAAGGCAAAAGGTGGTGATGTCAGCACTAAATCTATTGAGTCAGATTCCAGTTGATCCAGCAATTGTAGGGAATCACCAAGATAAGCCGCACCGCAGTCTGTAGTATATAGTGGATTGGGAAGAACCATTGTCAGACGCACTAAGAGTTGGTTCTATAACTATAATCCTAAAATATCAAAACGACATATTTTTGGTATCAGTTCTTGTAAAGGCCTACACATAGTGAAAGATTGTGCCATTGACGGCACGGCATTGTATGAACAATGCCAGAAAAGGATATTCGTAACCTTTACCGTTTTATAGACTGGGTTATGATGTTACCAAAGGCATTAGAAGCGGACTTTTGGCAAGATTTTAAACAATTTGAAACAAAATAATATAAATTAACTTTATCATAGCTTAATTATTTCTGGTTGTTTCAACGCAAAAACAACCAAAATTATCTTATTTTGTCTCTGATATTGCATAAGTATTGCGAAAATAAAAACATTAATCTATCATCACTTATTAATGTGTGGTGTGCAAGCAAAGATGATCAAGTTAATCACAAGAATATTACTGGTATCTGTAGTTAATTTAACTTATGCCTTATTTAGTCATGCTATAGCTAATGCCGAAAATGTTGATTCATTAGAGATAGAACAAGTTACATCAGTTTCTCAATTAAGAGATGTAGAACCCACAGATTGGGCATTTCAGGCTTTACAATCTCTAGTTGAACGATATGCTTGCATTGCTGGATATCCCAATGGAACTTTCCGAGGAAATCGAGCTTTAACGCGCTATGAATTCGCTGCTGGGTTAAATGCTTGTTTAGATAGAGTTAATGAATTGATAGCTACAAGTGCAAGTAATGCAGTAACAAAAGAAGATTTCACTAAATTACAAAAACTTACAGAAGAATTCGCAGCCGAATTAGCCACACTCCGGGGAAAAGTAGATACTTTAGAGGCAAAAACCACAGAACTAGAAGCAAATCAATTTTCTACCACTACCAAACTATTTGGACAAGCAATTTTTGGTATTCAAGGACGGAGTGAAAATAGTGCAGATTTGTCACCAAAAGATGGGATTAAAGAAACAATAGATAACGGGACAAAAATTAACGTTATTAGTAATGTTCAACTCACACTACTTACCCAATTTAAAAACCGCAGCTTTTTAGTAACAGGATTACAAGCTGGTAATGGGGGTACAGCTAGTTTCAATGCCCCCCGAATCACCAACGATACCCGATTAGCTTATGAAGGTAATACAGATAATAGCTTAGTTTTAACTGACCTCAATTATCGGTTTTTAGTAGGTGATAAAGTAGCAGTAATAGTTGGTCCAGCAGGGGTTAATCCTATCAACACTTTTCGGGGAGCAAACCGCATAGAAAGTGCAGGTAAAGGTCCCATTTCTACCTTTGCTCAACGTAACCCAATTTTAGCAATTGGTAATGGTACAGGTGGTTTGGGCTTGGATTGGCAAATGAATAAACGAATTAGTTTACAAGCAGTTTATACAGCGAGTAAATCCGCCGATAGTAGCCAAAATGCCGGATTATTTAATGGGGGAAATGCCACCGGAGTGCAATTAAATCTTGCTCCTACTAATAATATTGATGTAGCACTAAATTATATTAATTCCTACTCGACTACAGGATTTTTAGGAACTGGAATTGGTGATGATTTATTGGCTTATACACCTACTTCTACTAGTCCCCTGACAACTGATGCTTTTGGTGCTACTGCATCTTGGCAGGTTAATCCTAAGTTGACAATAGGTGGTTGGGGAGGTTTTACGACTTCTCGCATACCTGGACAATCAGGGAGTGTAAAAACTAATAATTGGATGGCTTTTCTTAACTTTCCTGATTTATTGGGACAAGGAAATTTGGGGGGAATTTATGTCGGACAACCTCCGAAAATTGTTAGTAGTGATTTACCAACAGGTAATAATCTTCCAGGTATTCTTAAAGATTCTCTTGGTAGTGCGGGAGGACAACCAGGAACTACTACTCATGTAGAAGCTTTTTATCGTTATCGAATGTCAAATAATATTAATATTACTCCTGGTGTAATCTTGATATTTGAGCCAAGACATAGCCCGAATAGCGACATGATTACCATTGGTGTTCTCCGAACAACTTTTAGTTTCTAAAGATATATTCTTACCAATTAAAATACAAATTTTTCTATAATAGGAGTTGCAAAAAAAATGTGGACTAAATCTATTAGTAATATTTTAAAAGTGGGAATATTTAGTAGTTATATTTTAGCTGCTAGTTTACCTGTTCAAGGGCAAATCATGATTCAAGGTGGTAATCTATCTGGAAATCTGAATTATAACTATGACAATCCCATAGTACCTGTTTTTAATGGATTAACTGGGTTAGATGTTAACTCATTTAATTTAGAAACTGACATTGGTAGAATATCTAATTTTCAAGGGACTGGACAATTAAAAGAAGTTAGTAATTTAGCAGGTATTCTCCAAAATGGTCAACCGACAATTGGGACTTTATCTGGTTTAATAACTGGGAGATCACAAACTGCTGATGGTAATTCTCTACTTTTTAATAATACGCCTATAACTATCAATGGTGTTGTCTCTTCTCTTCAGAAAATTAATAACTTTACCCAAGCCGGAAATATCGCCATTACTGGTGGCAAGATTGATACTAATTTACTCACAAATCTAACTCAACCTGGAGCATTTAATTTTGGGACAAATTTAACAAACCTTGGTGTATTATCAAATTTAGGGAGAACAGCCACAGAGCAGTTTAACTTACCTCAATTAGGCTTGAATCCCCAAGTTATTCAATCATTAACTAATAATCCCAACTATGGGAGAGTTGGTTCTCCTGGGTTGATAACAACTCCTGGACTACCTTCGAGAATTTACCCCGGTTTAACAGCACCCAGAAAATAAATCAACTATAATTCGATAAACTTACAGTATTTTATTGTACAACAGTATAACTGAGTTTATTAATTACAGAAAATGCCGCAAGATTTAACTTTAATCCATAGCTTACTTCTGTTCAGCACCGCATTTATTGCCGGTGGACTCAATGCTGTAGCGGGTGGTGGCAGTTTTATTACCTTTCCTACCCTGATATTTACAGGTATCGCCCCAATTAACGCTAATGCTACAAATAATACTGCACTGTGGATAGCAGCTATAGCTAGTGCAGGAGCTTATCGTCGAGATTTAAACATCGAAAAACGACAATTATTATTACTAGCTGGTACCAGTTTAGTGGGTGGTGTCATTGGTTCAGTGGCTTTATTATATACATCACCAGATGTATTTAAAAAGATGCTGCCCTATTTGTTACTATCAGCAACATTGATATTTACATTTAGTGAATCTCTAAAAAGCTGGCTGCAACTTCAGAGTAAAAATGATGTTTCTGCACCTCCACCTTTATTTATTCTCCTAGTTTCTCAATTGGCAATCTCTATATATGGTGGTTTTTTCGGTGCGGGTATAGGCATTTTAATGTTAGCAACTTTAACCTTTTTAGGGATGAAAAATATTCACTCTATTAATGCTTTTAAAACTTTATTGGGTAGTTGCATTAATGGTGTGGCAATTATTCCTTTTATGTTCGCTAATTTGATTGCTTGGCATCAAGTTATGATCATGGCGGTTGGTGGTTCTCTGGGTGGTTATTTATGCGCTCATTTTGCCCGCAGACTAGAACCCAGCTTGGTGCGAAAATTCGTGATTGTGGTAGCTTTTGGGATGACTACTTACTTTTTTATTCATGGTTAAGTAGGTAAATACAATTATACTCAAAACGGCTTATCTGTTGCCTTCCACAACCGGAAAGGGAATAAATTCCCTGTCTCATAGCTCAAGTCCGTTAAAACGGACTAATATATTTTCCTAGTATCTAGTATAAGGGACTTCCAATTAAAAAAATACCCAAAAATTTCTTGTAGTGCGGGCATACTATGGCTAACGCCACGCTGCGCTATCGACAAGCTCAGTACAAGTCTTGCCCGCTAATCATCAAGGACGGGCAGGATGCCCATCCCACAAAATTGGGTAATTTATTTTTTGATGTTCCCTAAATACTAAATGGACGGGCTAGAAGCCCACCCCACAATAATTGTATGACTGGTGGGATAGGTATGTGGTCTGTGCAAATATTAATTAAATATAAAACTATTGATTTTGTGACTTTGATTACAGTTTTTTCTATTTGGTAACGCTTGAATGGAAAAATAATTTATTTTTCCACAAGAATAAACAAGACTATCTCAAGGATTGCACCATAGGGATCACTGCTAATCTAAGGAAAGTTACATCTAAAGTAAATTTATATATCTCAGGTATGATGATAATAATTATCAGGTTTAAGATAATGACCGAAGATATCAAATTTTTCACATTCACAACAATTAAACAATTTTTGTCACTTTTTCTAAAAAATTATTAAATCCAGGGGTTTTAAAATGCAAGTATCACAAAAGATTCATTGCCCAAATTGCGGTAGTGCTGCTGAACGTCACTATATTTCTGATAGTCAAATTACGCGGACACAATGCCCTAGTTGCGATTACCTAATGATAACTTGCACCCGCACCGGTAAAGTAATTGAGGCTTATGCACCAGGAATTTATGCTAGGAAATAATTGACAATTATAATTACCTTTTTGTTGTTCTTAATTGTCCACAAGCAGCATCAGCTTCTAAACCGCGAGAATAACGGACACTAACCGCAGTATTTTGTTGTTGAAGAACATTAACAAAGGCTTCTATTCTCTCACGGGTTGGTCTTTTATAATCTACTTCTTGAATGGGATTATAGGGAATTAAGTTAACGTGACTTTGAAAACCCCGCAGACGTTTTGATAGTTCTAAAGCGTGTTCGGGTAAGTCGTTGACTCCAGCGAGAAGAACATATTCAAAACTAACTCTGCGTCCAGTTATTTCTACATATTCTCGACATTCTGCCAGTAAGTCTTCTATGGGGTAGGGTTTGGCGCTGGGAATGAGTTGTTCTCGTAATGCTTGGTTGGGTGCGTGGAGACTGACAGCGAGGGTAATTTGTAGTTGGTGTTGGGCGACTTCAAGAATGCGATCGCGGATACCTACAGTAGACAGTGTAATAAATCGCGCACCAATTCCCAGATCTTGATTAATGGATTTAATCGCTAAAAGCACATTTTCCGTATTCAACAATGGTTCACCCATGCCCATGAATACCACATTACTCACCCGTTCTTGAAAATCCTCTTGGACAGTCAGGACTTGATCAACAATTTCCGCACGGGTAAGATTACGCTTGTAACCACCTTTCCCAGTCGCACAAAAATCACAAGCCATAGGACAACCAACTTGAGTAGAAACGCAGACTGTTAAGCGTTTATCGCTGGGAATACCCACTGTTTCCACAATTTCCCCGTCAGTCAATTTGAGGAGATATTTGACGGTATCATCGGGGGCAACAGAACGGTAATGTAGAGAAGAACGACCTATGGGAACATCTGCAACTTGCAAACGCCAATTTTTCGGAAATACAGAAATATCAGCGAGCGATCGCACACTCTTATTATAGATCCAATCATGCAATTGCTTACCCCGATAACTCGGTTGTCCCTGCTGCTGTACCCAAGCAGTTAACTCCGTCACGGAAGCACCAAGGAGAGGGGGAAGAAGTTGAGATTTAGTGGAGTTAGGAGAATCTAGCTGAGATACAAACGGCGTAGCAGACATAAAAAATCACAATTTGATGCTAATTTTCTATTGTACTATATTGTTTTTGTTTCGCGCAAAGGGGCAAAGGAGCAAAGGCGCAAAGGAAGAAATTATTCATCCGTCTTCATCTGCGTTTATCTGCGTTTATCTGCGGTCTATTATTCTATAAATCTTCATGGAGAGACTTCCAAAGTAATAATAGTAACCTCTGGTGGACAAAATAACCGTCCGGGGAAATAAGTTCCTAGACCTCGGTTTACATATAATTGATTATTTCCCACTTTATGTAAACCCTGTGACCATTGCCAATGGCGTAATATAGAATGGGTTTTCCGTAAAAATGGTAATTTACGCCGAATTTTTTTGGGGATTTTTTTGACTATTTTTGCATAGTAAATCATTGCAGGCCCCAGTCCAGGAATTACGATTTGTCCACCGTGACTATGACCAGATAATTGTAAATCTACCCGCCATTTTTTGAGGATTTCGGCTGTATCTGGGTGATGAGATAAGACAATCCGAGGTGTAGTAGAATCAAGTTGATTCATAATTGCTTCTGGATTAAATTCTTTGGCATAAAAATCCGCTAATCCCACTAGAGGTAATTTTTCTCCAACTGGGTAAGCAATTTGATTCCAAAGTACATTAATCCCCACATTTGTTAAAGCATTTGTAATTTCTGATTTTGAACTGGGATAACAAATATCATGATTGCCAAGGATAGCATAGACACCATAGCGACTTTCTAGATTTTTTAATCTTAGTGCTAGTTGATGAATTGGTTTAGCAATTGTGTTAACATAGTCGCCAGTTAAAATAACTAAATCTGGTTTTGTGGCATTACTAACTGCAATTGCTTCTGTTAACATTTTTTCTGATAATAGACCATTATCATAGTGAAAATCTGACATTTGTACCAACTTTAATCCTGCTAATGATAGAGGTAAGTTGGGGATTTTTACTGTCAATTTTTCTGTACTCAAAGATCCAGTTAATAATTTGTGCATAATAGAATAAAACTATGTTTATAAATCAAGACAACATTTCTGAAATTTTGTTGGGTTGCTGTCGCTTAACCCAACCTATAATTATCAAAATATAATCGGATTTCTTTTGACATTAACAAAATATTTTGATATTAACTGTAGCAAAAGAGTAACATATTTGAATACTCAGATACCCGACTTATTTAAGAAGTCGGGTATCTATTATCTATCATTCTATGATGATCTACTTATAGCTATTAGGAAACTAATCTATCTTGTAGTTTTGCCACCATTTCCGCACGAGTAGAAACCTCTAATTTACGGAACATCCTTTTTAAAGCTTGCTTGACAGAATTTTGAGTAATCCATAATTTAACGGCAATTTCCCCATTAGTTAAACCTTGAGCCACTAATTTGGCAATTTCTAATTCTCGCGCTGTGAGAGGACAATTACCAGCAGATGCAAAGGTTTTTGGTGTTGCTTGGAGTGTGGCCATTTTCGCTGATAAATGTAAACAAACTGCACTTAAATCAGCTAAATCATTACTATCAAAAGGCTGACTTCCGGGGTCACGAGCAAAGTTTAAAGTCCCCACTAATTGACCATTACAAACTATCGGACCAGTCATTACGTGTTCGTGACGAGTGCAATAGTTTTTCCAGTCTTCTGGGGATAAAATTAATTGTTCATGGGTGGGGGCGTGACGTTCGACAACATAACGCCCAATGGGATTAGCTTCTAAGCAGACAGCGGGAATTTCAATTTGAGTATCTAATTGGTCACCTAGGAGATCCATACCCCAATGTTGTACTGCAAAATGGTCGCCAATGGTATCCATGAGAGCTAGTTTTAATTCTTGCTCATTTTGGACATTAGCGATCGCTTGAAAAATGGCGTGGAGAGTTTTAGCCATAAGTGTACCCATTTGGGGTCTATGCGAACCTCGATAATTACCTCTATGCTAATACCAGCAACGATAAAAAGCTATTTTAACTTGTAACCAGAGGACAAGCACGATGACAGTTACTCAAATCTCAGCCCAAGAACTTTTTCAGGCTGCCTATCAAAACCGTTATACTTGGGATGGAAATTTCCCTGGCTATACCGCAGATATTACTTATAAGTATGATGACCAAGTGATCAAAGGTCAAGTGGTGATTGATGCCAATATGAAGGCAGAAGTTCTGAATGTGGAAGACGAAGCTGCTAAAAAAGCCATTCACGGACAAGCTTGGGAAATCGCCGTTCACCGTGTCCGTCGCGCTTTTGAACAAACCCACGGCGCAAATACTTTTAGACCCGGTGAAACTGACGCAACCGGCGCAGTCGAAATTTTTGTTGGTGGAAAGTCAGAAGGAGATAAGTACAAAGTGCGTAACAATGAAGTTTGCCACGTTCACCGTTTAATTCACGGTACTTTTGTGACTATTGACACTTTCAGCAGTCACGACACTGGAGAAGGATATCTTTCTCACACATACAATTCTGTTTATCATGACCCCGAAACCGGCGCTCAAAAGGGCGGTAAAAGCGATTTTACTGATGAATATGAGAAGGTAGGAAATTACTACATTCTTAACCGTCGGGAAATCCGCACGGAAATCGCAGAACGCATTTCTATTCAAGATTTCATCTTTTCTAACATTGAGTTGTTAGGTTAAGTAGAACGGCTTGAATAATTTAAAGTTCGTAGTGAGGAATTTATGCCCCATTTGCGGGCTGAAGCCCTCACTACGAAATCATCTCCAGATTTTTTTCCTTTCTTTGTGAGAAATCCCATGTAAGTCCTGTGTTTAAGCTTATTGTTGGCAGTTTTGCCAAAAATTATCTTTAGCTAAGGTATTGTCATATATTAGATTGTCTATTATTATATTTTTGGTTGTGCTTCTAGCCTGCCGTAGTCAGCAATAATTCTTGGTATTTTCATACGACGAAAAGTGCCAAATCAATGCTATTTTCAAAATTGTCAATGTTTTTACTGAGGGAAGTTCAGCTTTAACAATTTAAAGATGTATTAATCCTTATTAGTACCAACGCCGTAAGAGACTTCCAAGCTAATAGGTAAGTGTCTTGGGAATCAGGACTCCTGTCCTTGGGGGGAATGTCTAACTCTCAGTCCAACAGAACTACTAAGACAAGAGAGGCTATTCCCGATGAATTGGGAAGCCCTGTCCGTAAGACTTACAGGGTAGTTCACTTAACAAATACGGAAAAATGGGGTCTTTAAGTAAGCCATCTTATCGGATTGTCGCCATACCGGGGGAAGGAATTGGTCCAGAAGTTGTAGAAGCTTCCTTGCAAATTCTTCAACACGTCGCTAAAATTGAAGGATTTACCTTGCGGGTAGACTATGGTTGGCTTGGTGCAACTGCCTTCTTGCAAATGGGTAGTTATTTCCCTCAAGCCACTGTCCAACTGTGCGATGGAGCTAATGGGATTGTATTTGGTGCGGTTAGCCAAGGGGGACTCCTAGAACTGCGAAAGCACTATGACTTTTTTTGCAATCTGCGTCCAATTCGGATTGTTGATAGTTTAGTGCATAAATCTAGCCTTCGGCCAGAAAAGGTTCAAGGACTCGATATACTAATCATTCGAGAATTAGTTAGTGGGATTTATTTTGGACCGGCTGGACGTTCTTCAGATGAAAAGGGAGCTTATGGCTACCATACCATGCTCTACTACGATGAAGAGATTCGACGAATCGCTCGTATAGCTTTACAAAAAGCCCAAGAGCGAAGAGGATTGCTCACCGTAGCTCACAAAGAAAATGCTTTGCCTCATTTGCCATGGACTCGTATAGTCCAAGAAGAAGCAATCAAGTTTCCAGGTGTTGTTGTTGAACCAATGCTGGTAGACAACTTAGCCATGCAAATGGTTCTTAATCCCCAGAGATTTGATACAGTTTTGGCGGGCAATATGTTTGGAGATATTCTGAGCGATATTGGTGGAGCTTTAGTTGGATCTATTGGCTTATTAGGGTCAGCCAGTCTGAATGCTGATGGATTTGGACTATACGAACCAATTCACGGTACAGCCCCAGATATTGCAGGTAAAGGAATTGCTAATCCTCTAGGAACTCTTGCCGCTTGTGTTTTAATGCTTCAACAATGGGGGGAAGTAGAGGCTGCACAACGAATTATGACGGCACAAGAGCAAGTGTTATCTGAAGGATATCGGACAGCCGATTTGTTTCCCCAAGGATCTGAAATATTGATCAATACTGAAAAATTAATTGACCTTTTACTAGAAGAACTTTCCAGCTAACAACATTCTCAATTCCGGGGGCTTTATGAGTAGTATCAAACAGATTTTATACTTAGGTGATGATATCAATACTGATGATATTATGCCTGCCAACCGGGCGACAAATGATGACCCTGATAATTTGAAACACTATGCTTTAGAACATCTGATTGGAGTAGGGGAGTTACTAAAATACGATGTGATTGAAGCCGGAGAAAATTTCGGCTGTGGTTCTAGTCGAGAAATTGCCCCCATTGGCATCAAAGCTGCGGGAATAGAAAAGATTCGGGCGAGATCGTTCGCAGAAATTTTTTATCGTAATAGTATCAATATTGGACTTACCCTGGAAATTTTGGGAGAAAAACCGGAGAATCCGGTAGTTGATGCGATCGCCGCAGCCGGTGGATTGATACCTTTTAATCAAAAGCGTCGTCAGGGAAAAATTACCATTCCTGCCAGCGCGACTTCCCCGCGACCCATGACTTTAGTGGAAAAACTTTTAGCCAAATCCTCTGGTAATACCTACGTCACTCCAGGAGAAGTGGTTTTTGCTCAAGTTGATTTAGCCCTATCCCACGATGCTGTGGCCAGCCCTGTCGCTAAAATATTTTATAAACACTATGGAGAAGATGCAAAGCTGTGGGATGCTCAACGGGTAGTTTTAGTCGCAGATCACTTCATCCAAGTCAATGACATCCGTGTTGATCACAAAGCTGAACTCATGTATCAACAGATGGTTCAGTTTGCCAAAGACCAAGAATGTCACTTATTTGATGTAGTTTCCCCAGGGGAAGCCGCAGGTATCTGTCACGTTTTACTTCCAGAAAAAGGATTTGTCCGACCAGGGATGATCATTGCCGGCACAGATTCCCATACCTGCACCTATGGAGCATTAGGAGCTTTTTCCACAGGAGTGGGAACTACGGATATGGCGAATATCTATGCTATGGGGGATATGTGGATTCGTGTTCCCTCAACATTAGTATTTGATTTATCGGGAACTCTACCGCACCATATTAGTGCCAAAGATATTATCTTGTTTATCTTAGGTCAAATTGGTTGTGCTGGTGCTACTGGTAAGGTAATGGAATTTAGAGGATCAATACTCGCACAACTACCTTTTGATGAACGATTGACTTTAGCTAATATGGCTATTGAGTGTGGTGCAGTCTGTGGGTTAATTGTTCCTGATGAAACAACCCGTAATTATGTCAGAAGTCGTTCTACACAAGAGTTTGTAGAAATGATTGCCGATCCTGATGCTGAATACGAAAAAGTATATCAATTTGACCTCAGTAATTTAGAACCACAAGTTGCCCGTCCTCCAAAACCAGATCAGGTCATACCTATTAGCCAGTTAGAGGAGACTCCGATTACCAAAGCTTTTATTGGCTCTTGTACGGGGGGCAAGCTTTATGATTTAGCCCAGGCTGCTGAAGTTTTACAAGGTCGTCAACTGGCAGATGGCGTGAGCTTGTTTGTGGTCCCTGCTTCCGTAGAGATTCGTGAACAGGCTGAAGCCTTGGGTTATCTGGAAATTTTTGCACAAGCAGGCGCACAGATTCTCAAGTCAGGTTGTGGAGCTTGTATTAATTCTGGAATGGGGGTGTTAGATAAAGAAGAAACAGGAGTTTATGCAACCAATCGCAACTTTAAAGGACGTAGTGGCGATCCTACAGGTAAAAACTATTTGGCCTCGCCAAGAACAGTGGCAATATCAGCCATAAAGGGGAAAATTAGCCACCTTCTGGATGAAAAATAAATCTAAAAAAGAGGGAAATAAAAAATATTTAACCCACAATACGAGAATGCTAGGTGATAAAATGGATGAAATTGTGAAAAAATTTGCAGGTCTAGGTCTTCCGGGCGTAATTCTTCTCCTTTTAGCAGTCACATCAGCAGGTAGTAATGCTGGTATTGTTGCTGCCATTACAGCAGTAGGCGGACCATTTGGCATTGTCGGAGGGATAGGTTTACTCGGACTGACAAAAGTTTTAGGAGATGCAATTGCTGCATACGGGATTGAAGCTATTATTAAGTCCGTCTATTCAGAACGAATCAAAACTGAGTCAGTGAGATTGCTTGTCAAAGAAATTGAAGAGCTACCCATTTCAGACGAGTTAAAACTCAAATTGAAAAATCATCTGAGTTCAGAAAGCAAAAACTATTTAGGGTTTGCTGAAAAAGTTGTCTGTGAGGGCTAGGAGTCAGGAGTCAGGAGCGATGCCCTGAGCTTGTCGAAGGGTCAGGAGCGATGCCCTGAGCTTGTCGAAGG
>NZ_VIKY01000230.1:0-1064 GCF_009711925.1 Dolichospermum sp. UHCC 0352
TTTGGCAATGACCGATAATTTATCTTCCTGTCTCTTATACACATCTAGATGTGTATAAGAGACAGCTGTACGGGCGAAGCATTTGGAGAACTATTTTTGGCAATGACCGATAATTTATCTTCCAAATGCTTCGCCCCTACTAACAACTGACTAATAACTAATCCAATCACTCCAACTACCAGCGTAAAGTTTAGCGGTGGGAATTCCAGCTATAGCTAAAGAAAGTAAATTTACACAAGCCGTCACACCAGAACCACAATAAACTAAAATTTCTTTATTTGTATCTATATTTTGCCAGTGTTGAGATTGTTCTGACGGAGGAAGTAGGCAACCAAAAGTATCAGTTATTTCTTGCCAAGGATAATTAACAGCACCGGGAATATGTCCAGCAATTTTATCAATTGGTTCTTTTTCTCCACGATAGCGTTCTCCTTCTCTGGAGTCTACTAAAACTACATCTGGACTATCTTTGTGATTTTTTACATAAGTAAAATCTACAACTTTATCCTCTTGGATTTGGGGAATAAATATGCCTCTTGCAGCAGTAGGAATTATATCTGTAACAGTATAACCTGCTTTTTGCCAACGGTTAAAGCCACCATCTAAAACAGCTACTTGTTCATGTCCTAAATACCGCAATAACCACCATAAACGAGATGCAAAAGCCAAGCGAGAATCATCATAAGCTACTACTAAAGTTTTTTGAGAATTTACCCCAATTGCTGATAATTTTTCGGCTAACTCTGTGGTATTTGGTAAAGGATGCCTGCCACCATGTTCTTGCACAGGACTAGATAAATCTTGATTTAAGTCTAAATAATAAGAGCCTGGGATATGATTAGCTTGATACTGTTTTTTTCCTAATTCGGCATCAGCTAAAGAAAACCGACAATCAACAATCACAACTTGAGAATTATTGAGATTTTCCAACAGCCATTGTGGAGAAACAATAAATTGATTATTCATGGGTAACTGGTAATTGGTAATTGGTAATTGGTAATTGGTGAAAACTATTCTTCTTTCTTCTTTCTTCTTCCTCCTGACTCCTGACTCCTGACTCCTGA
>NZ_VIKY01000231.1:0-15281 GCF_009711925.1 Dolichospermum sp. UHCC 0352
AGTTCCCTCCCCTTTACAAGGGGAGGGTTAGGGTGGGGTAAAAAATATTTGATACATCAACCATAACTTTTCAAACACCCTCTGATTTAAATAATAAGACTATGTTTACTATTCAACCTTCCTACTTGCAAAGTCTCCTAAATGTTGGTATCCGTGTCCTGGCTTGGGGAAGTTTTATCGGAGTTCCTCTAGTGCTATCTGGACAAGCTGCTCAAGCACAATCCTTAAATTTGATTCCTGGTATTGTGGAACTGGAGACCGAACGTGGTCAGGGAAAAGGTGTATTTACCATCAGAAATGTTAGCACCACTTCCCCTGTGCGCGCTCGACTCTATGCCGAACCCTTTTCCTATACGGATTTAGGATTACGTCCAGAACCTAACAGCAAAGCCGACCTGACACCCTATCTGGTGTTTTCTCCTCGTGAGTTAACACTTAATCCAGGACAATCCAGACAGGTGCGACTTGTGACTCGTATTCCCGAAAAGATAACTGATAAAGAGTATCGGGCAGTTGTGTATGTTGAATCCTTGACTGAGTCCCCTACTAATCCCAATGTACCTAAGAATGTCGCGGTTTCCCAAATGGGACTTGTTACTAGAATTGGGGCAACGGTTTATGCTCGTCAAGGTAAGGTTGCTCCTAGTCTAAAGGTTATGGGGGCTAACTATGATCCTAAACAAAGACAAATATTGCTGAATGTAGAAAATACTGGTAACGGCTCGACTCGTCCCCATATTGAATGGACACTGAAACAGGGAGATAAGGAAGTTGTGAGCCGAGTCAATGGACCTGCTTCAATAGTATCGGAAAGTAGTCGTAAATTCCCGATTAATTATCCAGCCAAGAATGAAAAACCTTTGTCGGCTGGTGCTTATAATCTTTCTGGAAAACTTGTTTGGGTAAATAAAGGTTGGGCGCTAAATTCCGAGACCAATCAAAATGTTGTTCCTTTTAATTTTTCCTTGACGGTACCTGGTAAATAATCCCTGGGGTGTAAATTCAAAATGGGCGGTTAGAAACTGCGTCTACACAGGCAAAATCCTTGATTCTTCCGAAGTTTAGATTTTCCATGACCTCGTGAAAGTCCATCTCTCAATAATGTTGAATGTAAAAAGCGGTTTTCATCCAGTTTTAGATGGACATTGGGTTAAAAGTTTTTAGATTTTACTCGGCTTGTACATCTGTTTTCGCCTTAGTATTAATTTCTGCTCCTGCCGTATTTGGAAAAACTCCAGGTCAGTCTCCTACAACGGAAGAGGTTAAAAAGTTCAGTGAAACGGTAGAGTTTTTGCGGGTTACAGATATAGAAAAATCAACCCAATCTCAACCTACTATAAACTTTATCCAGGCGGTGGATTTAGAACAAGCAAAACCAGTCTCAAGAAAATTTGATGATCAATTCCCCATTAATGAGCAAAAAATTGAGTTTTTACCGGTAACAGATATAGAAAAGCCGATTCCACCAAAAACCTCTAATAAACCACTAAATATTACTCAGTCTCCCCCGTCTGCCAACTCATTAATTCCTCCCATTGACCCTAAAAGTGTTACTGCTCAATGGGGCATTTTGCCAATTGGGATTTTAGTAGATGGCCGTGGGGTTGTCAAAAGTGCCTTGGTACGGGGGACTGAAGATGGTTCTCAGGCAATTCAATTTGATGATTGGCTTGTTCCTTATGAGGTAATAATTAAGGCATTGAATATTCGGGTGACTAATTTGCCTAATGGTCAGGTACAATTGCGATCGCCGACAGTCGTATTCGACCTTGATCTTAGTCGTCTCAGACTCGACCCCGAAATAGGCGCTGTTCTATCTATCCGTGATGTTAAAGACTGGTTTGGCATTACTCCAGAATTTGACATCGATAATTATGCTATCCAAATCAAATATCCTCGCACCAACCAATCAGTCCTCAGCAAGGCCACCGTTGAGCCACCCATTGACCTCACTA
Organism: Dolichospermum sp. UHCC 0352; assembly: GCF_009711925.1. Lineage (NCBI taxonomy): Bacteria > Bacillati > Cyanobacteriota > Cyanophyceae > Nostocales > Aphanizomenonaceae > Dolichospermum > Dolichospermum sp. UHCC 0352. Next base: position 1,956 of record NZ_VIKY01000231.1, read on the forward strand.
ATATTCCCTATATTTTTGCCCCTTCATTCACTGTCACCACCATAAATAATCAACAATCTGCCCAAAGTTTCCGTTCCCGTGCCACTCAAAATCGAACAGTTACTAGTAGCGGTAGCTTATTAGGAGGAGCATGGCTTCTCAGTCTCAATGAAACTCAAACCGAAAATGACAACAGTTGGAGATTGGGTTCAGCCAGCTATACTCTTCAAAAAGACTCTACAGACCTATTTGTAGGCTCACAATCCCCCTTTTGGCGTAGCACCAGTCCCAATCCCTTTTGGGGTGTAACCACAGTCCAACGCTGGGGATTGACCATGTCCCCAGAGAATGGTGGAGCAGCACAAGCTCGTGTCCAACCATCGCGTTTTGGTCAAACAGTCCGAGGGAAAGCTGCTCCAGGAACTTTAGTCCAGTTACTTTCTCGCTATGATAAGCAGGTTTTTGCAGAGGTTTTAGTTGATGAATCAGGAGAGTACAGCTTTAACGATATCATTTTCTCTGAGGTGCGATTACTGTTATACGCCCAAGGGAAATTGACATCTAAACCAGAAGAAAGAATCCTTCAACTCCCAATTGTTATTGGACAATTACCTCATAAAGCTTCCGCCCTAATTGTATCAGTCGGGACAGGACGTAATAATTCTGGTAATAACAACGAGTTTTTAGGTAGCTTTACTGATTTGCGTGCAGCCGCAAGTTACCGTTATGGAATATCTCAAGAATTGACCTTAGGAGTGGGTGGTAGTTATGAAGATGGTTTTCGGGGCTTAACAGAGTTATTTTTTCAACCCGAAAATACTCCTTTACAAATTACAGCTTCAGCTTTAACGCCAACACCTCAAAGAGACTGGGAAATTAACGCAAATATTCGCTACAATCCTAACTCCAAACTCCAGGTAAATCTAGCTACAGATTTGCAAGGTAGCCGCCTGAGAATTAATCAAAATATTTTACCCAATTTATCGGTATTTAGTAATTTTAATTATGACTACAGTGCTAATTCGCCTTTTAGGTACAATATCGGTACAAAAGCTAGTTTATCAGGACGAAAATTTTCTGCTTCTCTAACTCTGGAACGGGATAATGTGAGTAACCTACAATGGAATTTCACTGCCAGAAAAGATAATTTTGAACTCAAACACTTTCGTAATGACTTCAGTACCCAAACTAGCCTTATTTATGATATTTTAGATAACTCTACGTTAAAGGAATACAATTCTTATAGTTCTCTAGTTTTAAATTATCAAACCCTTGCCCCAATTAGTTCCACCAGTTCCACAGGTAATTCTTTATTATCTCTAAGTTGGCGGTTTAAGCCTAATAAGTCTAAGTTCGAGATAGATTTAGGCTATAGCATTGGCTCAGAAGGATCGGGATTTATTACTAATTTTGCCCATGAAATCTTTTCTGGTTTATTTTTACAAGCTAATTATAGTAATATTGGTTTAGGATCAAATGCAGATAGATTTAGGCTTTCCCTTGCATCTTGCTTTGACTTCAAACGTGGTTTTTGTTTAAATGATTCTTTCCAGGCTAGACCCAGAGTGGATAACGGTATTCTTTTTAAACCATTTTTTGATAAGAATAACAATGGCATTAAAGAGCCGACAGAGCCTTTAATTCTCAAGAACTCAGGTTCACTTTTAATTGTCAATAACAAGCCTGTTTTCCAATATCGATCAGAAGTTACCGATAATGGGATTATTGCATCCCTAAAACCAGGAATGTATCGCCTGGATTTAGATCTTTCTGGTTATCCTTTAGATTGGTCTCCTACTAAAAATACGGCTGTGGCGATTGAAGTTGTGGCGGGAGGTTTTACAGAAGTTGTTATTCCCTTTGCTAGATCCTACACCCTATCGGGAACTGTGACTGATGCTAAGGGAAAAGTTGTCTCTGGTGCTAGGGTTGAAGCTGTATCTTCTACTTCTAATCACAGGGTTTTTTCTATTACGGGTAGTGGTGGGATGTATTATCTAGAGGGATTAATTGACCGTAAGTATAATCTTTTGATCAATAATATTCCAGCAGAACCAAAAACAATAGATTTAAGTGAATCCTCTGAACCTTATCAACAGCTAAATTTACGACTTAGTCCGTCAGTGGAAAAAAACCTGTTGTAGTGGTGTCAATAGCCGCGCGACCTTTGTATGAATATATTTATCACGGTGGACGAGATACTGAGAGTTTTTACACTTTTACTTCTCAACGCAGTGAGCGGCTAACTGAAGCGGGCATTCATCGCTGGTGGAAAAACATTAAAGCACAAGCAAATGTTGAAGAGTGGGAACTTATCCATGATGTAACTTTTCATGATCTGCGACATGATTTCGCTCACCGAGCGCGTGAAGCCGGAGCGTTTATGTTTGCGAGCCGCAATAGTTAGGTACACTGAGCCAACTTTGAAAAATTCAAGCAGTTACCAATTGAGTTAAATGCTTGAGAATACGCAGCACGTCGTACAATTCATTTCCAGGATTACGCATTAAAAAACCTTTTGATAAAGCATAACGGGGTGGTTTTCCTTTTACTAATTTCACAAAAATAAACTCGCTACCTGTGGCAATCATCCCAAAACTGGGTTTATCAGGATAGGGATTACCTAACATATAAGAGAGAATTTGTGCGAGTCCTTCTTCAATAGAAAAAGAAGCTTTTTTTGATTCAATAATCATCACCCAGAATTGGTCTTTTAAAACTAAAATATCCATTCTGCCTTTGATGATTACGTCTTCATCTGGTACGGCAATATCTATAGATTCTTCTGATTTTACATAAAAGGGAGATAGGTAAAAATCACCGATAAAAAGTATCGGATCTACAACTGCCATGCGGACAACATCTTCTAGTAATGGCGGATAATTGAGAAGATTCAAGTAACCAGCTTTTATTTTGTTTAAAAGTTGTTTATCTAAATCTGTAAGTTCTGGTAATTCTTCTTGCCATTCCCAAAATAATTGTCCATCTAAAACTAACTCAATGCCAAAATTATCAATTAAGTAGCGTAAATCAATATCTCTCGCTTGGAGTGTTTGTGTCATAATTTGGGAATTGGTGATTGGTGATTGGGAATTGGTGATTGGTAAAATTTAACTCCTATTATATTATATAAATATTTACCGGAACTTCTTATGGCGAGGAACAATGACTATTACCTGTCATGGCGAGGAACAATCATTGGTGACAAGTTAAGGAAAAGGGGAAATTGTCAAGGGGGTATTTGCAGAGGTCAATAATCATGGGAAACTCAATATAGACAAGCAATTGAGCGAATTAAAACTATCTCTGATTTAGTAACTTGGTTAAATCGGCATGAAAATTAATTAAGTGGGTTATCTTTTATCTATTTCTCTTTGCGTCTTTCCGTGAGAAAAACCCAAAATCAAGATCCCCGACTTCTTTGATCAATTTTGTTATTTATCAAATTGAATTTGTAGAAGTCGGGGATCTAAAAACTTCTAAAAATCTTCATCATCAACAAAAAACTCCGCATCTTCATCTATTCTAGATTGCGACTCCCCCAACCCCCAGAGAGGTTGCAAAACTGCTGTACCTAACAAACCCACAGCCACAGCAAAAGCCAACATCAACCCCAAGGGAATTTGGATTGATTGAAAACCCAAAAACCGTAAAGATACAGGAGTAGCATTTTGGACGGAAATGAGAGCGATCGCTACTACCCAAATAGCTATAATTAGTAATATTAAAAAATTCGCCAATATTTTCAAAATCATAACTTAAAAATATAAACGTTGCCAAAAATGTAGAGACGTTCCATGGAACGTCTCTACACTGTCTATGCTAACTTAGCAATTTCAGCTTCCATGAATTTAGCAATCTGACTAAGTTTTTCTGGTGAGTTAGTTTCCATATACACTCTCACCAAAGGTTCTGTTCCAGAAGGACGCAGCAACACCCAGCTACCCTCTTCTAAATACAGTTTAATACCATCTTTCCTTCCCACCTCTTTCACCGCAATTCCTGCCACTTCTGACGGCGGATTTTGGGTATAGGAATCAATCACGGCAACTTTGTGATCTTCCGTCAGGTGTAAATCCAAGCGATTGTTATACAAAGGACCATCAGCTTCAGCGATCGCTTCCTGTACCAACTGACTTAAAGGCTTACCTTCATAAGCGATCGCCTCAGCCACCAGCATATCTGCTAAAACCCCATCTTTTTCAGGAATATGGCCAATGATACTTAAACCACCGGATTCTTCTCCACCAATCAAAACAGCGGTTTCCCGCATTTTCTCACCAATGTATTTAAAACCTACCGCAGTTTCATAAATTTGCAAGCCATACTTAGCAGCAAAATTATCTAATAAATGCGTAGTTGCCACAGTCCTAACAATTGCACCGCTCTTACCCTTGTTTTTAATCAAATGCCGTGCTAGAACTAACAGCACTGTATTGGGAGTGAGAACGTTACCTTGTTCATCAACAATACCAAAGCGATCGCTATCACCATCGGTAGCCAAACCCAAATCCGCATGATCAGCTTTCACCGCTGCCACCAACTCAACTAACTGTTCCCCTTTGGGTTCAGGCATACCACCACCAAAAAGCACATCTCGCCAATCGTGGAAACTTTCTAATTGACAACCACAGTGTTGCAAGACTTCATCTAAATATCCCCGTGAGGTAGAATAAAGGGCATCATACTTGACCTTTAAATTTGCACTTTTGATTTTTTCCACATCCAACAAGGTGTAGATAAAATTCAGATAATCGGGCTTTGGATCAAAAGTAGAAATTGTCCCAGATGGGTTACTTCCAGGTAACTCATCCGATGCTGTTTCTATGTTGGCGACAATAGTATCAGTAATTTCTGGAGTTGCAGGACCTGCATAATCGGGAATATATTTAATCCCACAATAGGGTGCAGGATTATGACTAGCAGTAAACATCAAAGCCCCTGCGGAGTTGAGCAGACGCGCATTGTAGGCAATTACTGGAGTGGGACAATCCCGATCAGTAATTTTCACATTCCAGCCCAAATCCGCCAAAACTGCGGCAGATGCCTGGGCGAACTCGTCAGCTAAAAACCGTGTATCGTAGGCAATTAAAACAGGTTTGTCTTTACTATAGGCAGTTTCCAGATAACTAGCGATCGCCCTGGTTACTTTCCGTACATTGGGAAAAGTAAAATCATCGGCAATAATTCCGCGCCAGCCGTCAGTCCCAAACTTGATTTTACCGGAATTGCTAGGGTTACTCATATTGCCACTCTCTCCCGTGCATGATTATTGCTATTTACTATTAGGAAGCATCCCGCAAAGCTGTGGAACAGCCACTAAGCCGCAAGTATCCCCAAAGTAATTTCTCTCACTCTACATGAGCAATGTCAACCCCCGATAGACCCTTTGTTAGTTACCACCTTTGGTCTTTATTTGCCCCCAGCCGGGGACAGGAACATTGGCATTGCCAAATGAGAAGAGGATTTATCAAAGCGCGACAGCATGAACCCCAAGTTAAAGCTTTATTGACAACAGCTACCCCACCCCAGCGCATTGGCATTCTTGCCCAAAAAGGCGTATATGAGTTTCATCATCACCTGCATTGGTTAACTCAGGTTGATGGTGTGGAAAAAGTGGCGAGGTTATTGGGATTGAGTCAGACTCATGAAACTGTTAAATATCGGGTATTGCAAATTTTAAGAAAATATCAAAATGCCCCTTTATTATTAGGTAAGCGGATTCTGGAATTAACTTCCGGTGATGAAGGTTTTCCTAAACCGATTGTGATTGAAAAACAAGATTATTGCTTTCGGTTATATGCCGCTATGGACTGTATATTTATTGAGTCTGATAGCACCTTACATATTTTAGATTTTAAAACGGGTAGATCGGCTTTTGACCACAGACAAGCATTAGTTTATTTACTTGCAGCCCGTTATCTTTATCCTGGCAAACCCGCAGTTGCATCTTTTTATAATTTGGAAGTTTGTAAAAAATCGGAATTAATTACTATTAGTAATAGTGAGTTTAAAGCTTTAGAATCTGAGTTAGCAAATATTGCCCATCAACATCAAGAAGATTTGCAACAATATGAAGCTAAAAATAGCAACTTCAGTCAAATATTTCCCCCAAATCCCGGCAACCATTGCCGTTTTTGTGCTTTTAATTCTATCTGTGAATTTGCTGATTTAAAACTACCAAAATCCTATTCCATGCCAATTACAAAATCTCATCCTTCTCCCACATCTTCGTGAGTCGTACTTTGGTGATTTGGGCTTTGGCTAGTTGTTGTATGGGACGGTTGGTGATTTGGAGGGTTATGCTACCGGAGAAAAAATTTCTATGCCCAATTAGAAAATAAACCTTAATTACGGGTATTATATGGTTGAGGCATTTCTTTTATTCATACTGTAAATGCCCATTTTTTAATTTCTGGAGCTATTCAATGTCAATTTACGTCGGTAATTTGTCCTATCAAGTCGGAGAAGAAGACCTCAAGCAGGTTTTTGCAGAATATGGAACTGTAAAAAAAGCTCAACTACCTATTGACCGAGAAACCGGACGTGTCCGGGGTTTTGGCTTTGTAGAAATGAGTTCAGATGAAGAAGAAGAAGCAGCAATTGCTGCACTTGATGGTTCTGAATGGATGGGACGCAGCTTGAAAGTTAATAAAGCTAAACCCAGAGAAGATCGTGGTGGTGGTGGACGGGGTGGCGACGGTGGCGGCTATTCTCGCCGTTACTAAGTTTGAACATCCACAATAAATCATAATTTTATCAAGACACACAAAATATGTGTCTTTTTTAAGTCCTATGGCGGATTTTATCTCAGTGCTGATATTATAGTTAAAGAACAAGTCAAATTTTTAGTGTTCGGAGCTATTCAATGTCAATTTACGTCGGCAATTTATCCTATGAGGTTACGGAAAATGACCTAACTGGGGTTTTCGCAGAATATGGAAAAGTGAAGAGAGTCCAACTACCCACTGACCGGGAAACTGGTCGGAAAAGAGGTTTTGCCTTTGTAGAAATGGAAAAAGAGGCAGAAGAAACAGCCGCAATTGAAGCACTTGACGGTGCTGAATGGATGGGACGTGGGTTAAAAGTTAACAAAGCTAAACCCAAAGAAGATCGTGGTGGTGGTGGTGGACGTGGTGGATATGGTGGTGGTGGACGCGACCGTTACTAAGTTTTGCCATTAAAACTCTAATTATCATATTTTTAGGACAGAGGAAATCTCTGTCTTTTTTTAATTTATACAGCACTTTCCGGTGTTATGAGGTACATATCCAACGGGCAAGACTTGTACTGAGCTTGTCGATAGCGCAGCGTGGCGTTAGCCATAGTATGCCCGCACTACAAGAGTTTCATAATTCAAGTTTGTACCTCATTAGAGCGAAATCTGCTATATATAACCGTTTCAATTCATGCTATTGTCCGATTTCTCAAATTTTCAGTAAACTTATATTTTAACAAAATCTCTTAAAGAATGATAAGTCAATACCACTGAAATTAATGCTAAACGCAATATTCAATTGTTCTAAAGTTTCCACTAACCAGCTAACAGAATTAGTGGTAGAGTTTTCATAGTGATTAAATAAAATTGCAAATTTTCCTTCTAAATGTGGTTTTACTTTCCGACAAATCAGGACAATTTTTAATAATAAACCCATTGTGGGGACTGTTCCTTGATTACTAATCAAATCCAAGAACACAAAATGCTGTGGTGATGATTTGTTATGAACAACTAAAAAGTTTAATAAATTACCACAAGTTCTCATCAATAATAAATCATTAACTTTTTGTTCATCTGCTTGAGGCAAAATATTTTGTAAATATTTATATAGTTTTTGATTAAATTGTTTTTTTCCGTAGGAGTTATCTACGGAAGATATTAAATATTCATATAAATCATTTTTAAAATTGCGGAAATTTGCAGCTTGTCCGCCGTATTTTATGAATTGTTGGGCTGATTCATGATATGTATTACCATGTTCGACTTTACCAACAAAATACTTTAAGGTGGTATATAATTCACTATCAGTTAACAATGTCGGATTATTTACCGGGCGCAAAATTCGATTAGCTTCAGCCGTTGTCGTGTTTTGCAACATCTGAATTCGCCGCACTTTATAAGTGACATATTGTGATAAATAAATTTCAAATTTATTTTGTACCTGTGATTGAAAATGTCTCACAGTTTCTTTTTGTTCAAAGGTAGAGTCTTCAGTCATTAAATAATGTTCATATAGATAAGGATAACGGCGAATTAAGGTCATTAGTGGTTGATCATCTCGTCTCTTCGCTAGAGGATAAGTCTCATTTACTACCTGAGTAAATCGTTGTAAAATTAAATACTGTTCGCTGCCAACAAACTGTTTGATTAATTCACGGAGACGGCTAATTTCGCGGTAACGTAAATTATTAACTTTATAAGTAGTAGGTATAGTATTAAATAAACTTATTAAATCAGAAATTGCCCTATGTAGTAGGGGGTTCATGTGCCAGTAGTTGATGAGAATATGACAACACCGATTCAGAAAAAACTTAAATTCTTCAGGTGCGGTCTTAGATGCGGTAATTTTGTCTAAAATTGGCAAAATTTCTGGTTCAGGATAATTCGCTCTTTCAATAAATAGGGACCGAAATCTAGCCAACATTTGGTCGAGAGATTCTTTTTGCACTAACTTTAATAAGTGCTGATAGATTAACTGTTGTTCATGATAACAGTCATGATAGTAGTGATCATAGTTTAATTTATGTTTCATGATCAATTGATGTTCTAAGCGCTTTGGCGGTTGCTATAATTACTCATCTGTAACAGGTATGCTAATTGCTGAATAGGCAACTTTGGCAGCGGCTTGTTCAGCGGCTTTAATGGAGCGTCCTTTTCCTTGTCCTAACATTTTTTCATGTAGCCAAACTTCAGCAAAGAAGCGTTCATGAGTGCGGTGGGGTTGACTGACTTCCAAAACTCGATATTCTGGGAGAACTTTGAATTGGGCTTGAGTCCATTCTTGCAAAGCCGCTTTATAATTGAGTCTAGCAGGGTCAAGACGGATTTCTGTGGTTAGCTGTTGGAAATGGGGATCTAACCAAGGACGAATCAGGTTAAGATTTTGAGTGCTAAGGTAAAGCGCTCCGAGAACTGCTTCAAAAGAATCTGCTAATCGTGATTCTTGCCCGATATGATCAGCAGTAGCACTACCAGCCACCAATAAATATAATTCTAAACCATATTCTCTTGCTAGTTGGGCGAGAATGCGATCGCTCACTAAAACCGAACGAATAGCGGCAAAATCACCGACTGAGCAATCAGCATAATGTTCCCATAATACCTCAGCCGCCACGAGACGTACCACCGCATCGCCCACAAACTCTAGTTGTTCATAATTGGCGGTATCAGAGACGGTAGGATGAGTGAGAGCCAAGTCCAATAATTGCCACTTTATCGGTGAATCTAGTGACAAACCAAACTTTTGGACTAAACTTTCAAGCTGCCGTTGACGGCGGGGATAAACGCTGGACATTAGGTAAATGTGGAAAAAAGGGCTAATAACTCTTAACTTAGCATTAAATTATAAAGTATAAATACAAGTCTGTTTTTTGTTTAAAAACTTACTGTGTTAGCATTTTCATAACTTCAACTAGCTGCGGAATGTAGAATTAGCATAGAATACCATACAATAAAAACATAAAAGAAGAGATAGACTGACATTTATTCCTATTGTATCACTTGCATTAAATAAGCATTCAAACTTTCAGGGGTTTCAGCATAGCCATTAAATGCTGTAAGTGCTTGTTCATTGGTAAGTATAGGATGTGGACTGGTATAGTCATTATTAAAAGTGAAACTTAATTTTTCTGCAATGAACAATTTACTTTTACAAGAATCTCTTAAAATTAACCTTAAAAAGAGTAACACAAACCACATTTCATATTTTCATCGGAAAACCTTATAATGTTCACAATTAGTAAATTCTTCCATTTTATTATTTAAAATATCTGCTGTAATTTCTGGAGCATTTGGAAACTTTTGTTTAATTTTTTCCAAGTCATAATTTACCGAAACTGAGTCTAAAGTTAAATAAATAAAATCTTTGGGGAATTTATCATCTAGTTCTACACCTGTTTTTGTTCCTGTAGTATTTCTAATTTCTATCAAACAAGCATACCAAGCATTAAATAAAATTGTAGCTTGATGAAACTCTTCTTGTCTATCTTTAAAAAGAGTTAAACAAACTTGAAAATCTGGATCACTAACCTCTGATAAATGAAATTCATTTTTGATAATTTCTTTGAAAACATTTACTGAAACATAAAAATTTTCAATTGAATAACAAGATGTTTCAAATATTGGTGGGTTATGAGGTGGTAAAGGTTCATTAAAATCTCTATCAATGAAAAATGCTTTTTTGTACTTATCATATTCTCTATGAATAGTAATAAGTCGGTAAACTTCTAACACTTTCTCTCTACCACCACAATGGATAGGGTGATAATTATTAATAAAGTGCTTGATTCTTGGCACATAATAAGCATTATCTTTACCTTCAAAAAAACAAAATAAACCATCTTTATCTTGTCTTGTATGCAGGGCAAATTCTTGATAGGAAACCTGGGGTTTATCTCGACTCTGTTTGAGTTTATCTAAGTATGACATTAGGCTATAATCATTTCTGAAGGTTGAATATATTGGTCAAATCCAATAGCATATTTATCTAGTTCATTATCAAAAATAAATGGAGAGTGAGTTACTGCTAAAAGTAATTCGCATTTTCCTGAATTGATAATATCTGGAAGTAATTGTCGTTGCCAGATCATTGATAATGATAATTCCGGTTCATCAAAAAGTATAATAAATCTTTTGTTACTTTCAGAAAGGTATATTTTGGAAAATGTAGAAATAATTTGCTTTTCTCCAGAAGAAAGTTTACTCAAGTCAATTTCAGCATCAGTTTTTTTTGATTTGATAAATATTTTGATGGCACTTTCATCATAAAATACTCTTTTATTGATTAAATATTTATTACAAACGTCTTTAAATTTCTTCACCGAGTCATCTAATTCTTTTTGTTTATCATATATTTCTACTAATTTTTTTAAAATATAAGTTAGTGATGGATTTTCAAATGATTGATTTTTAACACTATTTCTAATTTCATTTTTATCATTTTCAGATAATTCTTTACCAACTCTTGCTAAAATAATTTCAATATCATTTTCATTAATTTTACTTAAAAAATTATTATCTGTGTGAGAAAATCCTTTTATTAATTGACTTAAAATTTCCGAAGTGATTTTAGAAAATCCTTCTTTTAAGAGTTTATCAATTTTACTTTCAATTTGAGTAAAACGTTTTTGCACATCATCCATTCCAAACTGAATCAGTGTATTTTCTTGATTTAAAATTTCATCATCATTATAACCTAAATTATGTAAATCTTCTTCAACCCGTCTATAAGTGGGAAAATACATAATCTCAGTATTTCCAATTCCTGATTCAATTTCTTTTTCACATTGACTAAAAAAAGGGTTGAATATGTCTACTCTTTTTCTCCCAATTTGTATAACAAAAGTACCGCGTTTTCTTGGTTCATAGATAGTTTTATAATCATCTGAAGTATAGACCAAATCTATTCTACTTTGTATAAATTTATTTTTTAAAATCTCAGTTTTAAAAAATAAATCCTGATAGCGACTTGGATGTGTAATTTGATGATTAACTTCATCCATAATTATAGGATTATCGTAAATTTCTTTAACCAATTCATCTACATAAAATTTAGTGATCTCGATAGATTTTCTATCATTAAATGATAAAACTAATCTATCAAATTTAAATTCACCAAGTTTAAAAAAATTTCTTGTCAAAGTATAATAAAAAAGATTTAAAACTTGAGTTTTGCCAATTCCATTTTCACCAACTAGTATTTTGATATTTTCATCAAAAGGAATGTGTATATCATCTGTTCCAAAAAGACCAGACACAGAAAAAGATTTTATATTACTTGTGTTCATTTTATTGTTCATATTATTACACATAAATATATTATATATCAAATGTTTGAAACTAGCTCTATTCAAAATTTCATTAGCTAAAATGTTTCAGTCTCTCTCATTTTCTGTAGTAATTGAAAAAACGAACTATGGAAAATAAAAAATCCATAATTCGCTTAAAAAGAGAGAGTCGGTAGTAAGCCGGGTTCTGTTCTCTTGCGAGGGCAGTTATCTATCTGGGATGCTTGTTACCAAACACCTCTAGCGGCTCTTTTTCAGCGGAACTGGTAAAAGACCAACCGTAGTTCCTTGTGGCCTTGCTCCCAACCGGGGTTTACCGAGCCAACGCCTCTCGACGCTGCTGGTGCGCTCTTACCGCACCTTTGCACCCTTACCAACCAATAAATTGACTGGCGGTATCTTTCTGTGGCACTATCCTCACGATCACTCGCACTGGACGTTATCCAGCAAGTCTGGTCTTTCGGGAGCCCGGACTTTCCTCAAACCAGTCTGAATGACTAATCTGCAACTGCCTACGCCTACTCTCTCTTTCTCTAGTTTACTTTTAATTACATGAAAATCGCAAGACTCAGATAGATTACTTTTTATTCCAAGGTAAAGCGTAGGTCCAAGGGATTTTTTTAATAGTAAAAGGACAATTAATAATTGACACTGGAGGAACATTTATTCCCGGTGCAATACCGGCTCTGATTTCTGAAATTCGCAATACAAGTTGTAAGGAAAATTCTAAATTTTTTTTGCCATCTAAAAAGTCTTTATATAACTTTTTATTCCCTTTAACTCCCGCTACATTAATTAAAGGTGAGGCTGGTTTATAGACTCCTGATTCTTTATCTCTTTGAAAAACATCTTCTGCGGTGACATTTTCAGAAATTGTCTTTTTAGGAGCAATAATTGTCGGAACTTGGGGTATAGCTAAATCGCGGGTTAAGTCAGGAGATTTGCGAATTACCCGCCGCGACTGCTTGCTATGTTCAACCACGAAAGAACTATTATCCCAGTCAACATATATGGCAATACTATCTGATTTATTTTCAACACTCATTGATAATTCTTTTAGATCAGTTTCCACTTTATCTAGTCCATAAGTACCTGTCTTGAAGGAAATACCCACTGTATCTTGGAGATTTTGTGCTTTTAATTGATCATCAACAGCACCTTTTTGGAAATCAACTTTTACTATATCGTCTATAGATGCAATCATGCGATTGATTGTCCAATAGACAACAAGTATATAAATCATCAAAATAATCAGATTTTGGTCGCCACTCTGCATTTTTATAACCCTGATTTTCTACCAATTTCAAAATTGTAACATAGTCTAAACTATGATTTTTATGATTT
>NZ_VIKY01000231.1:15337-29845 GCF_009711925.1 Dolichospermum sp. UHCC 0352
TCATCCAAATCATAAGAATCATAGTTCCTGTCTCTTATACACATCTAGATGTGTATAAGAGACAGACTCTAAATCATCCAAATCATAAAAATCACAAGAATCATCCAAATCATAAGAATCATAGTTCAGACGTTTTATATTTCTTATTAGTAAGTCTTTTAAAGTTCAAACTGGTTTCACCGAAATTGATTAGTAACCCAATCTCAAGATTATATGCTTCTAAGTAGTTAATTGCTTGTGCAAAATGAACGTCTTCTAATTTAGTTACTGCTTTTATTTCAACTGAAATAACACCTTCGACCAAAAAATCTACTCGTCGTGTTCCTATTTGTTGTTTTTTATAAAAAATCGGCATTTCAAATTCTCTTGCAAAAGAAATACCCGCTAATTGCATTTCAATTACCAATGCCCTTTGATAAATAACTTCTTGAAAACCATTACCCAATGTTTTATGCACAGTCATAGAACATCCAATGATTTTGGATGTCAGTTCCGAGTATTTATACTTTTCATTGATCATCTTTTTTTGACCCTAACTTACCCTACCTTACTTGATTATTGTCTAAACTATAATTACTTTGATTCAATGATTACCATATTAAATCATCATGATCACCAAAATCACTACAAATCATAGTTTAGACAGATGCAGGGAAAGAAAAGCAGTTCATAAATTAACTCGCGTGTTCCCAGTCGCTGAGTGATTCAGACTGTTGATTTTTAGCTTTAGTTTTCCGAACTGGTACTTTAGGAGTCCCAATATCAACAGGAGAAAAAGACTGTTTCTTTTTAGTAGACTTGCGTTCTTGTGTATTTTTCATGACTATTTTCACTTCCTGAAAACTTTTAACCACATTTACATTATCAACTTTGATTTATCAACTCCCGGATAAAAGATTGAGGTGATTATGCAAAATTCATCAATCTCTAATATTCTATTATTTAGTGGGATTTGCTACAGAAAAACCTTGTTTTTTAGGTTGGATATTTCCTAACTTTACTTGAAAGTTTATTTGGTCGTGTAGCTTGCCAGTTCTAGCTTCTAACTGCCAATTACCAGGGCGTAAATGCCAAAATATCCCATTACTTGATTGTGTAGATAAATGTTTATCATTTAGCCACCAGTCCACAGACTGATTTAATGTTCCACTAGCTTTAAATTCTAATTTTTGCTGTCCGTCTTCACCTGGATACAGCAGAAATAAATCCCCATTACGAGGAGAGATAATGCGGAAATTATCAGGATTAAAATTCAATTGTGGTTGTTTTGCTAACCATTGATCATACACAGGTGATAAATGGAAATCCGTAGATTTTTGATAAGCAATTTTATCTTTGACAGAGAAATATTCCTGAACTACGGAAGTACAGCTAGGTGTAGGTTTTAACCCTGTGGTGGCGCAGATAGGCAATTTTATCATGTCTGCTGGAGGTGGAAAATCAGCGGGGGCTTGATGTTCGTGCAGATGTAACATGATTCTATTCCACAAAGGTGCAGCCCCTGTGACACCGGAAACTTGACGCATGGGTTCACCGTTGAAATTACCTACCCACGTAGCCACAGTATAATCACTGCTAAAGCCTACAGTCCAGGTATCACGATAGTTTGAAGATGTACCAGTTTTGACAGCGACGGGAAAGGGCAAATTTAACACTGAGTCTACACCAAAAGCTGTGGATCTGGCATAGCGATCGCTTAACATATCAATAATTAATTGCCAACTATGGGAAACTAAAGATTGAGAATTGGCAATTGGAGAACTATTTAATGTAGTTACCAATGGTGTGATTTTCCCCATATTAGCCATAGTTAAATAGGCACTAGCCAGTTCCCATAAATTCACCTCACCACTACCCAAAGTCAACCCTAAACCATAATATTCAGCATTTTGATTTAGATGTGCAAAACCCAATTCATGCAGCCGATTTAAAAAAGTTTCTACACCCACCTTTTCTAATACCTTTACCGCAGGTACATTTAAAGAATTCGCCAAAGCAACTCTGACTCTGACAGGACCAAGAAAGCTGTTAGTATAATCTGTCGGACTATATAATTTTGCTCCCGGAATTGCATAATGAGTAGGAACATCTGGCAAAATAGTATGAGGACTAATTACGCCTTTTTCTAAAGCTAATTCATACACAAATGGCTTCAAGGTAGAACCTGGTTGACGCAAAGCTTGGACTCCATCATTTCGCCCTAATTTCACATCATTAAAATAATCAGGCGAACCAACATAACTTAAAATCTCCCCAGAGGAGTTGTCAATTATTACCGCTGCTGCATCATGGACATTATTCGCCTTTAAAGAAGAAATTACTTGTTGTACCTGTGCTTCCACAAATTGCTGTAAAGGGCGATTTATTGTCGTGCGAATAGGTGATGATTCTGTATTATGCGTATTGTTTTTTGTTGCTAACCAAAATAAAAAATGTGGTGCAGCAATAATTCCCTGTTGCTGGGGGTTAAATATTATTTTCTCTTTATATATAAGTTCTACTTCTGCATCAGAAATATATTTTTCCTGTACCATTCTGTTTAACACATATTTCTGTCGTTGCTGTAATCTTTTTTGATGTTGATAAGGATTAAAATAAGTGGGATTATTAGGAATTGCTGCTAAAATAGAAGCTTGTGCCAAGTTTAAATCACTTGCAGGAATAGCAAAGTAAATTCGCGCCGCAGCTTCCACCCCATAAATATTTCCGCCCATGGGGAGACGATTAATATAAGCAGCTAAAATTTCATCTTTAGTCATTCCCGCAGCTAATCGCCACGATAACCAAACCTCTTTTAATTTTGCAGTCATTGTTCGCGGTGAATTATCCAACATTCTCGCCAATTGCATGGTAATTGTGGAAGCACCAGAAACAATTTTTTTATTTTCTACTCCTATTTTAATTGCCCGCAAAATCGCTTTTAAATCTAACGCCCCATGTTGATAGAAACTACCGTCTTCAGCCGCCAAAATTGCTTTGATAAATTGAGGTGAAACTTGATTTAATTTCACAACTGATGTATTTTCTTGATCACTGGTTAATACAGTTCCTAATGGTAAATTATTCCGATCTGTAAACTCTATTGCTAATTGATGCTGGGCAATATCTACACTATGAATAGGTGCAAAATAGGGGCATAATCGGACTAGAAAACATATCAATATGCAGGAGAAAATAATTTTATTTAGTTTGTAGTTGCGCTTTAGTTTCAATTTATATGATTTTATTTCACGCAGAGTCGCAGAGGCGCGAAGAGTAAGAGTTTTGAGGACATGAGTTAGTAAATTCATCACAATATTAAGAATTGTATGGTTTGTTGGGAATTGTCACACTAGATTAGTTATCTATATATCAATCCTTTTTGATTTGTGTACAGAATTTTTTATCTAACCACAGAGGCACAGAGAACACAGAGGAAGAGAGGAATGCGATGTTTACATTTTATTTAATATGAAGATCATAAAAATATTTAAGTTCCTGGTTATTGTTATTCTCGTATGCGGAATGACGGGTTGTAATTTTGTTGGTATTCAATCAGGTAATGAACAATTACCAATGGTTGAGTCGTTAATAACGCCAAAGTTACCAGATTGGATAGAACAAATCAGTCCTGTGGGAGATGCAAAACCTCTGGGGCAAATTCGTATCCGTTTTAAAGAAGCTGTAATTCCTATTGAAAGTCTTGATAGTCCCCAACAACAAAATTTATTAACTAAATTTGCCATTTGGCCTCCTTTACCGGGACAGTTTCGCTTTTTAACTCCGCGTATGGTGGGTTTTCAAGCTGATAAAGCTATACCGAAAGCGACGCGAGTTAAGGTTACTCTCAAAGCTGGTTTAGCTGATTTAAAAAATCATCGCTTAAATCAAGATTTGGCTTGGACTTTTAATACTGAATCTATTCAAATTACTAATTTACCAGGGGTTAACCCCATGGAAAAAGCGGAAGTTGAACCAATTGATTTACAACCAAAGTTGCAATTTACCTCTAATTTAGCATTGGATCTAGATTCTGTCCAAAAGCATTTACAGTTAATTCCTGAAGGTAAAACTCAAGGTGTGGGTTTTAAGGTGGAATTAGCGAAGGAAGAAACACCAGAAAATTTAGATCCTTTAGAAAAATTTGATCCTGCAACTAAAAATTGGATTTATAATCTGATTCCTCAGCAAAATCTGGAAAAAGCCACACCTTACCGTTTAACTTTTTCTCCTGGTATTCTTCCTGCTAATGGTAATTTACCAAGTCAAAAAGAATTTGTCAGTAAATTAGCGACTTATTCACCTTTGGGATTTGTGGGAATTAAACCCTATGGAGAACCAGATTCAGGTGGAACTTATGGCAGATTTATTAAAGGTAGTCCCCAGTTAGAATTTAATAATCTTTTATTAGCAGATTCCGTTAAGGAAAATATTAAAATTAAGCCAACACCAAAAAATATTGATGGTGTACTGCAAATTTCTGGAGAAGATAGAATTGTCAGTATTAATCCTTATGCTTTAGAACCAGCTACTACTTATACAATTAATATTGAGAAAAATCTCAAAGATAAATTTGGACAGACTTTAGGTAAACCACTCACAATTAAATATGATACTGGTGATATAGCTGGTAATATTTCTGTACCCTCAGATTTAAATATTTTCCCCACAGATAAAGATCTACAAATTAATATTGATACTATTAATTTACCAGAATCAAAATATCAAGCAGCTTATCGCATTATTAAGCCAACAGATTTAGTTTATACAAATACTGCTAATGATTTATTACCCGAACCTGCTAAATGGCAAGATTTCACAATTAATGGTAAGCAAAATCAATCCTTAACTATCAATGTTCCCCTCAAAGAAAAATTAGGGACTACTCAGGGAATGTTAGCTTATGGAGTGCAAGCACGAACTCATAAATATCAAGAAGACGGTAAACAATTGTGGAGAGAACCCACAACTTATGGAATGGTACAATTAACCAATTTAGGTATCTTTTCTCAATGGTTTCCAGAATCCGGTTTAATTCGGGTTCATTATCTTAGTAATGGTTCACCAGTTAAAGCGGCAAATATTGAAGTTTATCAATCAAAATTAGCTGATAAATCTCGTCCTCAACCTGTACCATGTGCAACTGGAAAAACTGATGAAAAAGGAATTTTAATCATTGAAAATAATCAATTAATCCAATGTTATCCCAAATTAAAATCTAGTTTACCACAATTATTAGTAATTGCTAGTGAAAATCAAGATTGGGCATTTACTAGAAATGAAGAATATAGTGGTGCTTATGGTTATGGAATTGATGCTGGTTGGGAAGCTGATAAACCAGAATCACGAGGCATAATTTTTTCTGATAGAAAGTTATATCAACCCGGAGAAAAAGCGGCTTTTACTGCTTTTGCAGATTATTTAGAAAAAGGTAAAGTTCAGGAAGATAAAAATGCAGTTTATCAATTAACTCTAGTCAATACTACTGGGAAAAATACAGATTTAGGCACAAAAACAACTAATGAATTTAGTACATTTTCTTTAGAGTTACCGATTCCCAAAAATCAGCCTTTAGGATTTTATACTATTAAAGCAAAAGGTAACAAGGGACAAGAAATTTCTGGAGAGTTTCAAGTAGCAGAATTTAAACCACCAAATTTTAAAGTTGATTTACAGCTAAATAAAAAATTTGCAGTAATTGATGACAAAATTGATGTGCAAGTAGGAAGTAATTATTTATTTGGTTCCCCAGTGGAAGGAGGAGAAGCTAAGTATTTTGTCACTCGTAAACAGACTAATTTTATCCCTAAAGGTTGGGAAGAATTTAGTTTTGGGAGACAATGGTTTTGGCCGGAAGAAAGTCCCAATGTTCCTAATGATGTTTTACAAACTAACACTAAATTAGATGCTAATGGGAAAAGTAATCAAACCTTAACTGTAGCTAAAGATTTACCCTACCCCATGACTTACCGGGTAGACGTGCAAATTAGTGATGTTTCTAATTTATCAGTTGCTAATTCCCAAACTTTTACTGCTTTACCTAGTAATAGAATCATTGGTTTAAAAAGTAATTTTGTCGCTGACGCTGGTAAAGATTTTCCTGTAGAATTTATTGTCACTGACCCAACGGGAAAACCTCTAGAAAATCAAAGGATACATCTGGAATTACAACAGATGAAATATAGCAGCGTTACCAAAATTGTTGAAGGTAGTAAAACTCCACAAAATCAAGTTGAATATCAGACAGTTGGGAAAACAGATATTACATCTGGGAATACTCCCCAAACAGTCAATTTGAAACCTACCATATCAGGTTCATATCGGATTCGCGCTAATTTTAGTGATAATAAAGATGAAATTACAGCCACAGATTTACAAATTTGGGTGACAGGAGAAAATCAAGTATTTTGGGGTGGAGAAGAAAAAGATAAGTTGTCAGTTAAATTAAATAAAAAAGAGTTTAAACCTGGAGACACAGCAACAGCTTTAATTCAATCTCCCTACCCAGAAGGAGAATTATATTTTGCAGTCATTAAAGATAAATCTCTCTATCAACAAGTTATCAAAATTAAAGGAGGTGCGCCCCAAATTCAGTTTCCAATTACGCCAGAAATGTTACCTAATGCAGCAGTACAAGCGGTGTTAGTTAGACAAGGTAAACCACTTAATCAAATAGAACTGGGAAGTTTAGAAAATTTAGCCCGAATTGGTTTTACAGATTTTAAAGTTAACCTAGCAGATAAATATTTAAAGGTACAAATTAACCCAGTTGAAAAATCTTTAGAACCGGGAAAAGAAGCAAATGTAGAACTGGAATTAAAAGATGATCAAGGAAAACCAACCACAGGACAATTTACTGTCATGGTGGTGAATGAAGCCATATTACAATTAACTGGTTATCGTCCGCCAAATTTGGTAGATACTGTCTATGCAGAACAACCAATTTCTACCCGATTTAGTGATAATCGTCGTCATGTTAAATTAGCCCCATTATCGGCAAGTTTACCCAAGGGTTGGGGTTATGGTGGTGGCTTCTCCAATGCTTTAGCAAATACTCGGATTCGTGAAGATTTTCAAGCTTTAGCTTATTACAATGGTTCGGTAATTAGTGATGAAAATGGTAAAGCCAAAATCACCTTTAAATTACCCGATAATTTAACAACTTGGCGGATAATGGTAGTGGCTACAGATGGAAATTTGCGGTTTGGCAATGGTGACGCAACATTTATCACCACAAAGCCATTAATAACTAATGCTATTCTGCCACAATTTGCCCGCACAGGCGATCGCATTTTGGCAGGTTTATCCGTCACCAATACCACCACAAACACCGGAAACCTCAATATTAAAGGTGAACTTAGCGGTTCTCTCAACTTCGCAGAAAATAATCCCAAAACCACGACATTACAACCAAAAGCCGAGTCAGCAACCCAAGCTTATCGCTTCCCCATGATAGCGGGTAATGTGGGACAAGGTAAACTCACATTTACCACCCAATTAAATAATATTGCTGATGCTTTTACTGTCCCTTTGGAAATTAAACCTTTAGAAATTACTGAACAAGTTGTAGAAACTGGTGTTAGTGAAAAACAGCTAAAAATTCCCCTGAATATTAATAAAAATACCTTCCGCGAAGCCGGAGGTTTAGATATTCAATTAGCCAGTACCTTAATTCCGGAAATTACAGCACCTGCAAAACAAGTTTTAGAAAATAATAATTTACCATTTGCAGAACCAGCCGCAAGTCAATTATTAATTGCGGCAAATCTGCAAACCCTCACCCAAAAATATAATCAAACCTTTGCAGAATTTAATCCTCAAGCACAAGCAAAATTAGCAATTGCACAATTACAAAAATTGCAAATAGCAGATGGTGGTTTTGCAGCATTTCCAGGACAACAAAAATCAGATCCTTGGGTTTCTAGTTATGCAACAGAATCTTTAGTCAAAGCTAATCAAATTTTTCCTGATTTGGTTGATAGTAAAATCATCTCTACTCTGAAAACTTATCTGCAAAATGTTCTTGCAAATCCTGGACAATATGACTTTTGTAAACAGAAACTTTGTAAATCTCAATTGCAACTAAATTCTTTGATTGCCTTAGCACAATTAGGAGATAAACGCAATAGTTTTCTGTCAGATATTTATCAACAACGTGATGATTTTGATCTAGTTACTCAAATCAAATTAGCCAGATATCTATATCAATTTCCTGAATGGCAAAATCAAGCGCAAATTATGCGTGTGCAATTCCAAAAGAATATTTATGAAACTGGACGTACCGCAGTTGTAAACTTACCTCAAAGTTGGAGTTGGATGAGTTCAAATACTGTCACCCAAGCCCAAGCTTTACGGTTATTTATTGACCAAAAAACCAACCCAGAAATCATTGATAAATTACTGCAAAGTCTTCTTAATTTACGCAGAGATGGCGCATGGGAATCTAGTTATAATAACGCCCAGGCATTCACAGCTTTAGTTGCATATAGTCAACTTCAACCCACACCACCTAATTTTATGACTACGGTAAAATTAGCAAATCAGAAATTAGGAGAAACCCGTTTTAATGGCTATCAAAATCCCAACTTGCAAATAAATGTTCCCATGAATAAATTACCCCAAGGTAATCGTGATTTATGGTTACAAAAATCTGGAAGAGGCAGATTACATTATTTAGTTGCTTACAAATATCGGTTACAAGGAAATCAACCAGGAAGATTTAACGGGTTACGAGTAACGCGAGAAATTAGTAAAGTTAATGAAGAGAAAGTTATTCAAAAAACTGGAATGTATGCTTTTGATAAACCTTTAACTTTACAACCTGGACAAGTCTTTGATATTGGGTTAGAAATAATTACAGATCATCCTGTAGATCATGTAGTCATAAAAGACCCCTTACCCGCAGGATTTGAAGCTGTAGATGATAGTTTTCAAACAGCGACACCAGCATTACAAGCAAAAGCCGATAATTGGCAATTAGGATATAAAACAATCCATAAAGATCGAATTATTTCCTATGCAAATCATCTTGAACCGGGAGTTTATAGTTTACATTATTTAGTTCGTTCTGTGACTCCAGGAACATTTATTTGGCCTGGTGCGGAAGTTCATCTTCAATATGCACCAGAAGAATTTGGACGAAGTGCAGATTCTACTTTAATATTGGCAGAAAAAAAGTGATAATTTGAGCGCGGGCAGAAAGAAAGCAAAGATATAAGACCCCTCAACTCCTATCAATGGCATAGAGTTGTAAATTTTGCTAAGATTAATAATGCCAAACTCAAAAATCCTGAGTAGCATATATAGTAACTAAATCTGAATTCCTATTCGCTGATAACTGCCATGAAAATAAATACTACTGTACTACTAACCTTAATTTTGTTAACCCTCATGTTGGGTGCTGGTTCTGCAAGTGGTTTTTTGGGCTTTACCTTGGGAAGTATGGCACTTAAAGGTGTCACTACACCAGATGGTCGTCCTGCGACTAAATTTAACAGCAGCAAAGCCAATAACCCCCAACAGGAAAGTGAAGCTTTCTTAAAAGAAGAAGATATTCTCAAAGTCGTGAAATCACGAATTAGCGACCAAAAAAAGGGTAATAAACCAGACAAATCAGAAGAAGAAGAAATTAAAATTACCCAGCCGCAGCCACAGGAAAAATCCGCAGCACCAGAAACTTCTCAACCAGGATTTCCTATAACTGCTGAAAGTGAAGGTGTAACTATGTCTGTAAAATCTATCCGCTATTCGGGTGGTGATTTACTACTAAAAGTGAATATGCAGAATAAAGGTGGTGATTCTGTGCGGTTTCTCTATAGTTTTTTAGATATTACCGACGATAAAGGCAGAACTTTGAGTGCAATTACAGAAGGTTTACCAGCAGAATTGCCCGCAAAAGGTGCGGAATTTAAAGGTACAATTAGCATTCCCACAGCTTTACTTGATGATGTCAAACAGATATCTCTATCTTTGACTGATTATCCTGCTCAAAAACTCAAGTTACAATTATCTGATATTCCTGTAGAAAAAGGGAATTAAGATTCCATTTTGGACTTTAATTTCGCTCAGTCGCAGGATTTTAGATGGTATTTTCTTACACTAATGTCAAATTTGACATCACCTTAGACAGTGAGTGCTTTTTCTACTTTAAGTTGGACAGATGTGGGGCTGCGGTTGTGTAGTGTGCTAGTGCTAATTGCTATCAATGCCTTTTTTGTGACGGCAGAGTTTGCAATGGTGACAGTGCGGCGAACTCGGATTCAACAGTTAGTACAAGCGGGTGATTTCCGAGCGATGTCCGTGGAAACACTACAGCGTAGTATTGATAGATTACTATCTACAGCCCAACTAGGTATCACCCTTTCTAGTCTGGCACTGGGTTGGATTGGCGAAAGTACAATTGCTGTATTGGTAGAAAAATGGCTCGATTCCTGGCCGTTACCTTTCAGAATTAATTATCTACTAGCTCATTCTTTATCAGTCCCCATGGCCTTTTTTGCCATTGCTTACCTACAAATCGTCTTAGGCGAATTGTGTCCAAAATCAGTAGCAATGTTGTATTCAGAACATCTAGCTAGGCTTTTAGGTCCATCAGTTAAATCAATAGTCCGTTTTTTTAGTCCCTTTATTTGGGTTCTCAACCACTCAACTTATTGGCTATTACGATTATTTGGGATTGAATACACGGGACAAAGTTGGCGGCCTCCAGTCACACCAGAAGAATTACAATTAATTATCTCCACAGAACGAGAATCTACAGGTTTAGAAAATGCAGAACGAGAACTCTTAAATAACGTCTTTGAATTCGGAGATATTACGGCTGAAGACATCATGATTCCCCGAACTAGCATTATTGCTTTACCCATAACCGCCAGTTTTCAGGGATTACTTGAGGAAATAGCATCTACTGGTCACTCTCGTTATCCGATCATTGGCGAATCTTTAGACGACATTCGCGGTATAGTTTACTTTCAAGATTTAGCACAACCCTTGGCTTTAGGAAAAATCACACCAGAAACACAAATCCAACCGTGGATGCGTTCGCCCCGATTTGTGCCAGAACAAACCCTATTAAGTGAACTTTTGCCAATGATGCAGCAAGAGAAACCCTCTATGGTAATGGTAGTCAATGAATTTGGGGGAACTGTCGGACTGGTGACTACTCAAGACATTATTGCTGAAATTATCGGTCATTCCGGTGAACTTGATAGCATTAATGATTTGCTGATCCAAATGGTAGACCAACAGACATTTTTAGTGCAAGCTCAAATCAATCTAGAAGAAGTTAATCAAGTCTTACATCTTAATTTACCTTTAACTAGAGAATATCTGACTTTGGGCGGATTTTTACTTTATCAATGCCAAAAAATCCCCAAGAAAGGGGAAATCTTTAATTATGATCATCTTGAATTTACGGTGATCTCAATTATTGGTCCGCGTCTTCACCAAATCCAAATTAAAATTTTAGATTCTTAATCTCAAATGCTCAATAATTGAGGAACTAAAGCTTTTAAAGCATTACCACGATGACTAATTGATTTTTTTAAATCCGTCGTCATTTGAGCAAAAGTCAATTGTTTCTCTGGTACATAAAAAACCGGATCATAACCAAAACCACCATCTCCAGAAGGTGCAAACAAAATTTCACCGTGACAAATACCCTCAGATTGAATCACTATTTCTCCTTGAGGATTTGCAACTGCGATCGCACACACAAATTGAGCTTGACGATTTTCCTGATCACCTAATTCTCTTAATAACCTCTCAATCCTTTCTGTATCCGTGTTCCCATAACGAGCAGAATACACCCCCGGCGAACCATTGAGAGCATCTACCTTTAAACCAGAATCATCAGCGATCGCCCAATTACCTGTAACTTTGGCAATTTCCGAGGCTTTCAGACCAGCATTTTCCGCAAAAGTTTCTCCCGTTTCTTCCACATCCAAATCTTCCGGTTTTAAAGCTAATTCCCATCCAGAATCAGCTAAATAAGCTTGCATTTCCCGCAATTTACCGGGGTTTCCTGTCGCTACTACTAGTAATTTATTCATTGCTTATTAGTCAGTTGTCAGTTGTTAGTAGGGGCGAAGCATTTGGAAGATAAATTATCGGTCATTGCCAAAAATAGTTCTCCAAATGCTTCGCCCGTACAGTTGTTAGTCTGTCTCTTATACACATCTAGATGTGTATAAGAGACAGGTCTAATAAAACATCAACAAAGCCGCCAAAGCCCTTGTTACAAATAACAATTGACCAAGCAATTTCTTCTTTTTTATTGTAAGCACAACGACCCAATAAACGCTTGAGGGTGATGTCTACTAAACGGTAGTTGTTGTTAACAGAGACAACTAAACGATAGAAAGCTTCAGATTTAGCTAAACCCCGGATAAAGTCACGAACTGACAAAGAACCGTTTTTAAGTTGAGACTCTAAAGTAACTTGACGGTTAAACTTGAGAATTTCATGTTCGCTGAAAACTTGACGATAAGCAGCCCAAATGATGTTTGTCATGTCAGTGTAAGAACTAACATCTTCAATCCGATAGATATAAGGTGTATCTTCATTTTGGTCAGCAACGCCAAAGCTGGCCACCCGGTGATTTTGACTACTTGGATTGTATTGAAGTAATGGCAATGCCATATTAATTTTCTCCTTTTATGATCAAATTAAACAAAGAAAGATTTCGTTCTAGAAATACCCCGCCCAGAACTGAAGTTTAGGGCTAATAACTAAAGTCCGTTAAAACGGACTATAAACTTTTTTTTCAGTCGTCTTGAGACGACTTTTGCTATTAGACATGGCTACGCCACGCAAGCTATCAGAATTCATTCTGAGGCGGGGTTACTTACTTATTTTCCCCTCAAAAGGCTAGTAGATATCACTAATTCCTAACCAATTGAGAATCAACAAGAAAGTAATGCCTGCGGTTATTACCAGTAATACAGCAGACAATGCCCCCAAATCAACATTTTGCCCAGAGCCTGGGTAGAAACCTCCACGCCATTGACGAAGATACGGCCATTTTTGGACAATACCTGCCCGGTCACGATAATCAGCACCATAGCGGGGAGTAAAACTGATTGGGCGGTCTGTGGTCATCCGTTTGCGTTGATAGGGTACGGTATACTCGCCAAAGGCTTGTTCATACTCACTACTATCAATCAAAACATCCACAAATTTTCCCCAACCTAAAGTAGCAATTTGAATTGACCAGGCAATTTTTTCTTGCTCATTGTAGGGAGAACGACCTAAGATCCTTTTCAGGAACATTTCTACCAACCGATAGTTGTTATTTGGTGTCACAACTAGCTGATAAAATCGCTCTGATTTCACCAAACCACGAATGAAGTCTTTAACCGTAATTGACCGATTTTTGAGTTGAGTTTCTAAGGTAATTTGGCGGTTAAATTTGAGAATCTCCTGTTCGTTGAAGACTTGGCGATAAGCAGCCCAAATTAGTTGTTCAATTTCGCCGGCAGAGTTAGCATTTTCAATGCGGTAGATATAAGGATTGTCCTCGTTAATATCTGCCGTACCAAAGCTGCTAACTCTTTGGTTTTGAGTTGTAGGTTTGTATTCAAGTAAAGGAATTGCCATTTTAAAGAACCTGCCTTTTGGTAAATTTGGCATTTCAAAATGCTCTAATACTTAGCAAACTAACTAAAATTAAAATCCTTAAAAAAATACAAACGTTATCACTTTTGTAACCGAGATTACCCAGCTAGTTAAAAAACTATCTAGCGTCCGGGAAACCCAGCACTAGGACTAATAGAAACAGGGATACCTGTTGATGTCGTTTCCTTGGTAGTGTTAGGAATTTGGATATTGGCAGTGCTAACTGGTGTGTAAGTCACTGTTTTAATCTTAATGGAATTTGCCATATCCAAAAAGTTTTTAATGTCACCCCATTTATAACGAGCTTCTTCAAGTTGGTCGCGCCAGTAATCGCTGTATCGTGGTGTTACCAAATTAAAGGGTCTATCCTTATAACGTCGTCTTTGGTAGGGAACGATATTTTCCCCAAAGTTGCTTTGATATTCTTCAGAATCGAGCAAAGCGTCAACAAAACCACCCCAACCTTTGGTAGCAATCACAATTGACCAAGCGATTTCTTCTTTGTTGTTGTAAGGTGCGCGACCTAATAACCGTTTCAGCCCAATTTCTACTAATCTGTAATTAGAATTACTCTGAATTACCAAACTTTGGAAAGCGTCAGATTTAGCTAAACCCCGGATAAAATCGCGGACGGTAATAGCTTTGTTTTTTACTTGGGATTCTAAATGAACTTGGCGATAAAATTTGAGAATGACGTGTTCGCTAAAAAGTTGCCGATAAGCAGCCCAAATTAATTCTTCTACTTCTCCACCAAAGGCGTAGTCTTCGATGCGGTAAATTGTGGGTGTATCTTCGTTGGGAACTTCATAACCAGAAACGCGCTGGTTTTGAGAACTGGGTTTGTATTCTAGTAAAGGTATTGTCATGTTTGTCAGTTGTTGGTTGTTAGTAGGGGCGAAGCATTTGGAAGATAAA
>NZ_VIKY01000232.1:0-28282 GCF_009711925.1 Dolichospermum sp. UHCC 0352
GAATTGGGTTTCTTCTGAAGGAAATTGGGGATTGAATTCGGCAGAAGCTTTAACTCAGGAGACTATTTTCGGCATAGATGCTAATAGTGATGGTGTGATTGGTAATCCCTCTAGTCTGACTTTGACAGGTACTAGTGGTAATGATTTCCTCGTTGGTGGTGCAAATAATGATATTCTCACTGGTGGGGGTGGTAAAGATACTCTAACGGGTGGTTTAGGAAGTGACAAATTTGTTTACCAAAATCTTACTGATTCTCTCTTAGCTAACTTTGATGTGATTACTGACTTCAACGCCACCACAGGTAATGATTTATTCCGTGTTTCTACCGCACGAGCCGGATTTGTAGATGTGGGAGCAGTTAATACTTTAGATGCTGCTGGTATGGGGGCAAAATTAACAGCGGCAGCCTTTGGGTCAAATTTTGCGGCTCAATTCAGCTTTGGACAAAAAACCTTTGTGGCTATTAATGATGCAAACGCAGGATTTAATGCGGCTAATGATGCCATTATTGAAGTTACAGGATTAACAGGAATTCTGGGACTCAATAACTTTACAACTGTCTGAGTTCGGGTAAGTACAGTGGTGTCAACTTAGGCTAGGGATACTTCGGCAAGTGTTACAGTGAGCTGGCGATGCCCTGAGCTTGTCGAAGGGTCGAACTGCTCAGTACAAGTAGCTTATTTGTTTGGCTGCAACATTTCCGCCCGGAACTTAAGTTCCGGGCTAATAGCTAAAGTGCGTTAAAACGCACTCTGATTAACTCAAAATCAAAAATTATCCTATTTATGCCAAAGTAGTGGGTTTTAAACTACTTTAGCTTTTAGGCAGGGAATAAATTCCCTGGCTGGCTTGAAGGGACATCAATTTACGTTAAGTTGACACCAATGATCACTGCTCATTGGTGTCGACTTAACGCAAAATCTTCATCCCGCAAGGAACTCAAGTTCCTTGCTAATAGCGAAAGTCATCTAAAAGATGACTAAATACTAGGAAAATTCATTAGTCCGTTTTAACGGACTTGAGCTATGAGACAGGGAATTTATTCCCTGGCGGGTGTGGAAGCCAAACAAATAAGCCATCTGTAACCTAAGTTGACACCAATGATCACTGCTAAACCCCTACTACTACAAATCCAAGTTTTTTGTAATTTTGCAAAAGTCCATGTCC
Organism: Dolichospermum sp. UHCC 0352; assembly: GCF_009711925.1. Taxonomy (NCBI): domain Bacteria; kingdom Bacillati; phylum Cyanobacteriota; class Cyanophyceae; order Nostocales; family Aphanizomenonaceae; genus Dolichospermum; species Dolichospermum sp. UHCC 0352. The sequence continues at coordinate 1,169 of NZ_VIKY01000232.1, forward strand.
CAACCATATTTAGTATAACAATTGACCACTGACCACTGATAAATTACATCACCATCCCGCCATCAACGTTAAATACTTGCCCTGTGATGTAAGCTGCGGCCGGATCTGATGCTAAAAAGCGCACCATGCCGGCAATTTCTTCTGGTTTACCAAAACGCCCCAGGGGGATATATTGCAGGATGCCGTCAGCTTTAATATCACTAGTCATGTCGGTGGTAATGAAACCGGGGGCAACGGCATTGACAGTGATGCCACGGGAAGAAAGTTCCTTGGCAACGGTTTTGGTAAAGCCAATTACTCCAGCTTTGGCTGCGCTGTAGTTGGCTTGTCCAGGGTTGCCCATTTGTCCGGCGACGGAAGCGATGTTAATAATTCGCCCCGAACGTTGTTTAAGCATAATTTTACTGACTACTTTTGTACATAGAAATACACCAGTTAAGTTAAGGTCTATGACTGCTTGCCATTCTTCTAATTTCATTCTTAATAGCAGGGTGTCACGGGTAATACCTGCATTGTTGACCAAGATATCCACGCGCTGGAATTTTTCTAAGGTGGTTTTAATGAGTGTATCTACTTGATTTTCTTGAGAAACATCTGCTTGGAGGGCAATGGCTTCTCCTCCTGCTGCTGTGATTTCTGCTACTACTTCATCTGCTGCGGTGCTAGAACTAGCGTAGTTAACAACTACTTTTGCGCCTTGGGATGCTAGTTGGATAGCGATCGCTCTGCCAATTCCTCTTGATGCACCTGTGACAATTGCAACCTGATCTTTTAATAAACTCACTTGATTTTCCTCAATCTGTGGAGATACCTCGCTAATTATAATTATAATATCTGGCGGTAAGTGGGAAACTCAGGGGCTTTAGCCCTGAGAGTGTCAATAATTACCTTCAGGTGTGGGTGTTTCCGTCGGAATTGGTTCTGCCGTTGGGGTTTGTGAGGGCGTTTCTGTGGGTTCAGGTTCTGGTGGATTTTCTGCTGTTACAGTCAGTTGATAATCTACCGGTTCTGAGGCTGTGGAAACAACAACAAATTCATAAAATCCTTTTTCTGATAATGTTGCAGATATCGTCCGTTTTTGAGAATCTTCTAGCAGTGGGTTTTTCCCAGAAGGAGAATAAATTGATAATAAAACTTTTGAATTTGCTTCTAGCTTAACTTCCATATTTTGATCTTTGGCTAGTCCAGCAATAAAAACTTTACCTCTTCCTGGTTGCAAACTTCCATTCACTGTTTTCCCGGTAGCACCTTCAGGAAAGACGATTTTTTCAAATATGCTTTTATCAAGAATAGCGTTAAATTGATCATTGACAAATGCGTACCAAACTTGTCCAATGGGTTGTTTAATAAAACTTTTACCCTTTTGTTCAGGAAATTCATGTAAAAAAGCTGCATCACCTAAATCATATAAAGACCGACTACCAACGTTGATTTTATTAATTTTAAATTGCCAGATTGCGCGTTCATTCCCAGTATAATTGCCCAGTTGACGGCGAGAGTCAGAGGTGATTGCAGATAGCTGTACTTGGGGAGAGAATTCTTTTAAAACACAAGCTTCTCGAAAGCGGTTAATATCTTCTGCTAAATAAGTTTTGCCAAATCCTCCTTGGCCAATTTGTCGAATAATAACATAGCGATCGCCTAAAGTTTGCCCTGGTTGAATCCCCTGATTTCCAGATGTTGGTACATTAGCAATTTTGTCTCCACATTGGAGACAAAACCTACTACCAGACGGATTTTGATGCCCTTGAGAACAATAAATATTAGTCATTGGTCAGTTGTCAGTTGTTAGTAGGGGCGAAGCATTTGCAAGATAAATTATCGGTCATTGCCAAAAATAGTTCTCCAAATGCTTCGCCCGTACAGTTGTCAGTTGTCAGTTCTGAAAAATTACCCATTACCTATTACTTATTCTCTACTTTATCAGATGCGATCGCATACCAAATTTGCAGAAAAGTTTTTTGATTTAGTTTCCCACGTTCTTGACCAGGAAACAATGGTTCAAATGTCTGATATGTATCTGCGCGTAAATCCTGGAAAGATTTATACTTACCCAATCTTCCAGCTTTAGCAAGTTGTTCCCAGCGTTGAGAATCTTGTTGACTATAACTACCGATTTTCTTTCTAGCAGTTTCACTTAAATTAGCCTTTTCTATATGATTTAACAACTGATCTGCAACATGATTCCATTGTTCCCGCAAAGCAGCATCTGCCGATTTCTCAGTTAACTGACGTTTATTTAATTCTGGTTTTTGGGTATAGAAAACTTCATTAACTGTATTATTAAAAAAATTCGCAGAAATTTCTAGCTTTTGCACACGACTGGAAATTTGCTGAATACTGCGTTTACCATTATTCCCATTTCCAGAATTATTAATAGATGGAATTTGAGGAACTTCAATTTGAGGAACTGTAATTGATGTTATCCCCTTAACTGCAAAATTTCCTAAAGCGAATACACCAGCGCCTGTTAACAAGATTCCCGTAGTCATAATAAAGCTAACAGTAAAAGGCCGCAACCATATTGGCATCGGTATTTTCTGGACAAATAATGTCGTTTTGTTGTGGACACCACTATGAAGAGTCCGAGCGCGTTTTATACCTGGTGCTACCACCTCTGTTTTTAACTTAGTAATATAAGGATGGGGATTATTGGTAGGAGTTTGCATAATCTGTGGTGTAGATGAAAGAGATGGTAAAGGTAAATCTTTAATAACTTGTTCGGCTTTTTGATAGCGATCGCTCGGTTTATATGCCAACATCTTTTTGAAGACAGCCTCTAATTTGGGGCTAACCTTAATTTCCTTACCCCAAAACCAAACGCCATTATAGCTATCATAAAGTAAATTTGGTTCTTTCCCCGTGATCAATACTAAAGCCGTCACTGCTAGAGAATAAAAATCACTGCTTTTATAGACTTTTCCCTGAAGTAACTGTTCTTCAGGTGCGTATCCCTTTTTACCTAATAAAGTTGCATTTACAGCCAATTGTGTCCGCCAAAAACCCTGATCAGCTGGTAACTGTTTGACACCACCAAAATCAATCAACACAGGTAAATTATCACTTTGGCGTAAAATCAAATTATCCGGGGAAATGTCGCGGTGAACTATATCTAGAGAATGAATATAAGTCAAAATTGGGAGAATATTGTGCAGTAAATTAATAACCTCTTCTTCACTAAAAGACTTTCCCTGACTTTGACGCTGTGTAAATAATTGGTCATAATTATCACCCTCAATATAATCTTGCACCAAAAAGAAAAAATCCTTAGTCCCAATTTTTGCCTGAAAAGAAGCGTGAAAACGTGGAATTTGGGGATGTTGGATTTTTTTCAGGACATTTGCTTCTCGTTCAAACAGTTCCTTTGCTTTTTCTAACTCCTGCGGTTTGACAATATTGGGGGCAAATTCCTTTAAAACGCAGGTTTTACGAGATTTTTGCCGATCAATCGCTAAATAACTGCGGCCAAAACCACCTTGTCCCAATATTCGCGCAATTTCATAACGATTATCAATAACTTGTCCCACACTCAAAGGTAATGCTTCACCGCAATGAGTACAAAAACGATGACTACCATTATTTATGTGTTGTTGACTGCAATATATTTGCATGGTATTGGAGGATAAATGGGAAGTTATCAATGACTACAAAAGGAGAAAGCTAATTTACGTTTTCATCAATGTTTTGCGTTCTCAATGTTTGGACAAAACTGAATTTGCTGGTTTTCAAAACTGTAAGCTGTTACGCAGCTAAATTTGATCATCCTAATTTAGTAGGGGTAATTCATGAATTACCCCTATAGGCTAACTAACCTTTTCGACCCCCGCTAAATCCAAAATCGGTGCAATCAAATCTTCCCGCTTTACCGCCATCAAATGCACACCCTGACACAATCCTCGCGCAATCTGCACTTGTTCGGCGGCAATTTTCATTCCTTCTTCGAGAGGATGTTTCGCTTTTGCTAACCTCTCAATAATGTGTTCAGGAATATTCACACCGGGAACGGCTTTATTAATAAACTGGGCATTCTTTGCCGATTTCAACAGAAAAATTCCCGCCAGAATTGGTTTATTGTAACCTACAGCAATTTTATCCATGAACTTTTCTAATGTTTCAAAATCAGTAATTAATTGACTTTGAAAAAATTGCGCCCCGGCTACTATCTTCTTTTCAAACCGACTTTGTAAACCTGACCAACTTTGAGATTGAGGATCTACTGCTGCACCGGCAAATAAATCTAATGCGCCATCAGTGAGAGGTTTCTCATTAAAATCAAAGCCCTGATTCATGTTTCTAATTAACTGCAATAACCGCACAGCTTCTAAATCAAAAACGGCTTTTGCTTGAGGATGATCTCCTGCTTTTACAGGGTCGCCAGTTAAAGCTAAAATGTTGCGGATACCCAAAGCATGAGCACCCATTAAATCCGCTTGTAATCCAATTCTATTCCGATCGCGGCAAGCAAATTGACAAATCGGCTCAATCCCATTTTGCAATAAAATTACCGAGGCTACCAACGAAGACATCCGCATTACGGCACGGCTACCATCAGTAATATTGACAGCATGAACCCTTCCCTTAAGAGTCGCCGCCATTGCAAGCATCTGGACTGGATCTCCTCCCTTGGGAGGTGCAACTTCGGCGGTAATTAAAAATTCACCTGCAAGGGCGGCTTTACGGAAGTTATTAAAAGCACTAAAGCTATGGGTATCCGGCATAACATTATAATTTTGGTTTGCTAATAAGGTAAAACATCAGACACCTAAAAGCTTAAACCTTAAAGAGGAACAGTGAAACCCAAAGCAGCTTTAACATCTGCTAAAGTTTGATTAGCGATCGCTCTGGCTTTCTCGCCACCATCTCGCAACACTGACTCCAAATAGCCTTTATCCGCCATTACCTCCTGATATTTAGTTTGAATTGGCTGTAAAGCACAAATCGCCGTTTCTGTCAATAAAGGTTTGAATTGTCCCCAACCCATATCTGCACATTCAACCGCTACCTCTTCCTTGGTTTTTCCAGCCAGTAGGGTATACAGAGTTAATAAATTATGGCATTCTGGGCGTTCTGAATCATCAAAGGTTAAACCCCTCACTAAATCAGTTTTACAGCGTTTAATCTTCTTATTAATCTCCTCTGGTGAGTCTAAAATATTAATTCGGCTTAACTCTGAAGGATCGGATTTTGACATTTTCCGGGTTCCATCTGTCAAACTCATCACCCTTGCACCTTCCTTTCTAATTAAAGGATCTGGTAATTTTAATACAGGTGCTTTTTTCGCAAATTGGTGATTAAACCTATTGACGATATCTCGCGTTAGTTCTAAATGTTGCTTTTGATCTTCGCCTACTGGCACTTTATCAGCTTGATAAAGGAGAATATCCGCCGCCATGAGTACGGGATAATCTAACAAACCAACACCGACATTTTCCCCTTGTTTAACGGCTTTTTCCTTAAACTGGATCATATCTTGCAACCAGTTCAGGGGGGTAATGCAATTTAGCAACCAAGTCAGTTCACTGTGTGCGGAAACGTGGGACTGAACAAAGATGTGAGAATGCTGTAAATCAATGCCACAGGCTAAATATAATGCAGCAATATTGTAAGTATCAGCCGCTAAAGTGGCGGGATTATGCGGTACAGTGATGGCGTGTAAATCTACCACACAAAAGAAATTTTCATACTGGTCTTGAATTTCTACCCAGTTGCGAATCGCACCTAAATAGTTACCTAAGTGTAAGTTACCAGTTGGTTGAACTCCCGACAAAACGCGCTGCTTACCCATAATTATCAGTGTAACGAGAACTTGCTCAATTTTATAGACCCTAACCGTCAAGTCAAACCCCTGAAAACCGTCCTAAGTAGATTAGGAGAGGTTTGTTAGAAAATATGATCAAACATTTTCTCATCATCTTCTACAATTAATAATTAGGTGTATTAACAACTAGGAAATTATTTAGTTATGCCCCCACTTAACATTGATGTAAATCAATCCAATATCAGTATTAAAGAGTTGTTATCTCTAGTGCTTGCAGGCAAAGAAATTGTTTTAACTGATGGTAGCATCCCCCAAGCACGTTTGATATCAATGTCTTCCGAAAAAATTTCAAGTTCTCAATCTCGCACAGCAGGATTACATTCTGGAGTTATTTGGACAAGTGAAGATTTTGATGAGCCACTACCTGAAGATTTCTGGACTGGAAATATATGAATTTACTGCCATTGAAGTGCCTCTTTGTTACTCTGTTTTGTTGCTTAAATATAAAACTAAAAGAATCTGTACCTCCAGAGAGATAAAAACCAACTGACCTAACTTTTATACTTCAGACTAAATAGGTTTTGATCAAAAACAACTCAGGGAAATATACTTAATGAAAGCTTTATTAATCTGGCCGATAATGCCTAATTCATTCTGGTCTTATCAGGAAACCATTGATTTAGCTGGGTTACGTGCTACGAATCCCCCATTAGGTTTAATCACTGTTGCAGCGATGTTACCGAGTGATTGGGAATTCAGATTGAGCGATCGCAATGTCCGTCTAGAAACAGATGCAGATTGGGAATGGTGCGATATAGTCATCATCTCGGCAATGATTATCCAAAAACAGGATTTTGGCGACTTAATTAGAAAAGGCAAAAAGTTAGGTAAAAAAGTCGCAGTGGGGGGACCATTTGCCACATCTGTACCAGAATTTGTCCTCGAAGCAGGCGCAGATTATTTAATTTTAGATGAAGGGGAAATCACTCTTCCCATGTTTGTAGAAGCTTTAGAAAAGGGAGAAGAAAAGGGGATTTTCCGCGCCACAGAAAAACCAGATGTCACCACAACTCCCTCACCTCGGTTTGATTTATTAGATTTAGATGCTTATATAGCAATGACGGTGCAATTTTCCCGTGGTTGTCCATTCCAATGTGAATTTTGCGATATTATTACCCTTTTTGGCCGCAAACCCCGCACAAAAACACCTGAGCAAATTCTGGCGGAATTAGAAGTTTTATATAAGATGGGTTGGTGGCGTTATGTGTTTATTGTTGATGATAACTTTATTGGCAATAAACGCAATGCTAAAGTCTTTTTAAGGGCATTAATTCCCTGGATGGAAGAACGTAATTATCCTTTTGCTTTATTAACAGAAGCTTCTTTGAATTTAGCTGAAGATGATGAGTTACTAGAATTAATGGTAAAAGCTGGTTTTGTCCAGGTATTCATGGGAATTGAAACCCCTGATGTAGACAGTTTAGTAGGAATTAATAAACCACAAAATACTCGTAGTTCCTTAGTTGAATCTTGCCATAAAATTACCAAAGCCGGATTACAAATTATGTCTGGTTTTATCTTAGGATTTGATGGGGAAAAACCAGGCGCAGGTAAACGGATTCAAGAGTTTGTGGAAGCAACTTGTATTCCCCAAGCTCATCTTAACTTATTGCAAGCATTACCGAATACAGCTATGTGGACTCGCTTGCAAAAAGAAGGACGGTTAAGGGATGGTTTGGGTGAATTTTTTGGTTCTCAAAAAGCCTTAATGAATTTTGTTCCCACTCGGCCAATGTCGGAAATTGCGGAGGAGTTTATTGATGCTTTTTGGAATTTGTATGAACCTATGCCATACCTGAAACGGACTTTTCGCCATTTTATGATGATGGAAGGTTGGCGAGCTAAATATCAACGGACTTTAACAAAACCAGAGTTTCAATTTTTAATGTCTATTTGTTGGCGACAGGGAATGCTCCGTTCTACACGGTTTGTTTTTTGGCAGCAATTAATAACAATGGCACGGCAGAAACCTCATCTATTATATGATTATTTAATTGCTTTGGGTACAGGTGAACATTTTTTCAAGTTCCGTCATGAGGTAAAGGCAGAAATAGAAGCAGAATTAGCAGAATTCCAGCAGCATGAACGGGAGCAAGAAGCCATAAATTTACAGTTAGAACCTGTGAGTTAAGTAGCTCCTTAATACCCAGATCCCCGACTTCTTTAAGAAGTCGGGGATCTATTCTGCGAGGGTCATGGTAAAATTAATTTTCCCGCTAAAATTACAAAAGTTATTTCCCCCGCTACTGTCTTTGTCCCTATGCACTGGGGTAGGCTATGGGTAGATGATGCGGAAGCTAACACTCTTACCTATTCAGAAGCTTTTCATAATTCCGTTCAAGCAGGATTAACAGCCTATGCTGTGCCATTATTACCAATTTCTGTAGAATCTACTTTTAAAAATTATCAATTTCAGTCCTCTCAATGGTAAGATATTAACTGTATTCATAAATTAGAAATGCACAAACAATTTAACCTATAGTTAATCATCAATAGTTATGATTATTTTTTTAGCTATCTAAATTGTTAAAGCATGATCATGATTATTTTTAAAGGAATTTTCTTAAACTGCAAAGTTTGTGAAAAGAGAAAATATATTATGCTTTTTTATCCTTGAGATTTATCTACAGGATTTTTGTTTTATCTTCGTAATTTCCAAATTAATTTTAATCAAGGAGGATCAAATGAGAAAATTCATTAAAAGCTTTCTAGAACTTACCAGTGATAAAAGCTTCATGCACATGATTGAAGTTATTGAGGTAATAGTTGCAAAATTACTATCTCTACTTATGGTAATAGTAATTCTTGCAACACTTGGTGATTTAGCAATATTTATTTTTAAGGAAATACTTTCTCCACAAGAAGGTAGTTTTAGCAAGACATTGTTTCAAACTTTCGGTTTATTTCTCAATGTTTTAATTGCTTTAGAAATACTAGAAAATATCACTGGCTATCTGAAAAAGCAAGTTTTACAAGTTGAACTAGTTATTGTTACTTCTTTAATTGCTATTGCCAGAAAAATTATTATTCTTGACGTGAAAGTTACTGAAGGTATCGAAATTATCGGTTTAGGTATTGCGATTCTTTCTTTATCAATTAGTTATTTGATAATTCGGAGTAGTAATTCTCAAAAAGGGAATTAAATGCGGATTATTGCTATTAATCTATTATTTTTTTCAATTTTGTATTTTGAATGGGAGTAATGGTTAGAGAAGCTATGGTATATTCAGAGGTGGTGCGGCCGTGAATATGGCGAAAATTAACTCTACTAGCAGAAAATTTGATCGCGTGGCATCAGCCAGAGAATTTGTTTAGACACACTCAGTAACTCGATGACAGGCAAAAACGCAACACAGAATGCATTTCTGCGGTTGGTGTCCAGTAAGGTCGAAGTTTCCGAGTCAGCATCTCGCTACTCGTTGCTTCCTGGTAAAGAAATGGTAATTGGACGTGACCCCATCTGCCAAATTGTCTTGGATGCCATGATATACCGGATGGTATCTCGTCGTCATGCGGTAGTTCGTCCCCTTTCTTTAGTGACCAATAGCGGTTGTAGCTGGGTAATTTGTGATTTAAATAGCGCCAATGGCACTTTTTTAAATGGAGAACACTTAAAAGGATGTCAAGAATTACATTTAGGCGATCGCATTTCCCTTGGCGCTGATGGACCACAATTTATTTTTGAGTATGAAGTTATTGCTCAAAAAACGATAATTAATGTGAGTAAAGCGACAGTATTATCATCTATCAATAACCAAAGTCTGTCATCAAAGCAGGATTCTGTAAGCTTCACACAATTGTTTCCTATTATCTCTACTGGTAAGGATTTAACTCGCAAAGCCTACCTGATCCCAGGAATCCTCACGGTAGTTTTTGTGGTGTTAATGTTTGCTAGTGTGGGTCATCCTCAAGCCAATCAAGTAATTGTCGGATCTTATATCGCTTTCGCGGCTTACTACTTTGTTTATCAATTATGTGGTAAGTCTAAGCCTTGGTGGGTACTCATAGCTGCGGCACTGAGTACAATGTTAATTTTGCTGAGTCCTCTATTAGATTTATTCATCAAAGTATTCCGAGATATCTTACCGGGGACTTTAGATACGACATCTCCAGATGGTATTACCTTCACCGAATTATTCGTACGGATGTTTTTTGGGGCGGGGTTAATGGAGGAGTTGCTGAAAATACTACCAGTATTAGGGGCATATTGGATTGGAAATTCCTTACCTTCACCTTGGCGAGAACGGATTGGGGTTTGGGAACCCTTAGATGGCATTCTCCTGGGTACAGCTTCCGCTGTGGGCTTTACTTTACTAGAAACCCTTGGTCAATATGTCCCCTTAATTTCTCAAAATTCTGGTCAATCAGTGGGTTTACAGTTACTTATTCCCCGCATTTTAGGTTCTGTGGCTGGACACATGGCCTACAGTGGATACTTAGGCTATTTTGTTGGTTTGGCTGTGTTAAAACCCCTGAAAGGAAAGCAAATTCTCTCTGTGGGTTATTTGAGTGCTTCTGCACTTCACGCTTTATGGAATGCCACAGGTTCGATTAATGCTTTTTTCTTAGTGGTAGTTGGTGTTTTGTCCTATGCTTTTCTCATGGCAGCCATTCTCAAAGCCAGAGTATTATCACCAACAAGATCAAAAAACTTTGCAACCCGGTTTCTCGACCCAAAATAGCAGATAGCAGGGACAGGGAACAGAGTTAAAACTAAGTTTAAGAATCAGATTTTGAGAGATGTTGGAGGGCATAATCAGCGATCGCTAAAGTAATTTTTGCTTGTTCTATTTCTGATAAATTTGCCCAATCTCGATGTTCAAAATCTCTAATTATAGATGTCAATGTTTGTGGTTCACTACTTCGCATTGCATAAGCAAAAGGACGAGCTAAAACTAACAGATCATCCATTTCCCAACTGGGTAGTAAAGCCTGGACACATTCCACTAATTTCTCACTAGCTGATTTTTCAAGAATAGAAACTTCAGCAGCTTTTTGAGCAATTGCCGTGAGTAAAACTTCAGGCATAACCGAAAAAGCATTTTGCAAAGCTGACCGAAGATAATTAACTGTATTTTTACTAATGTTGTTATTTTCAATAACAGAAACTTGATCCCAAATTATATCTAAGTTTTGGTAAAAATTATCGGCGCTGGTGATTAGTTCTGCGTCGGTGAAATCCTGCAAACCAAATTGTAGTTCTAGATGCTGAAAATAAGCTTCTGACGATTCATCAGCCAAATTCCAGGGATAAGTAGCATCTTCAGGTTCTAGTAGTGCTTCTATAAATTCTAAATCCAGATTCGATGGGACAATATTCACAATATTTAAATCCTTAGGTTGGTTTTTCATGTTCTTTTCTCTATTAATTCATTGTTCTTGTTGACAGCTACAACCTGAAGAATTGGATTTCCGTAAAGTCATGGAAATAAACATCATCTCAATAAATTTTAATCCAGCAGGTTGCAGGTAAATCAAATTCAACGGTTTTCAATCCTGACTCTTACTGCATTCTTCTGTGATAAATTCCCAAATGTCACCTTGAGAACTGCCAAACATTAACTGCATTCCCGATGTTAAAGCCACTTCTTCCCGCAGAATTTGTTGCCAACCATTGGGGCTTAAATACCAGGTAGTCCCATAGGTAGAGAAATCCTGTAGGTAATAAGTAATCATTGATGTAGTTTCATTGAGAGTATGCCGACATAAAATTTCCGCGTGCCGTTTAGAAATGTAAAGTTCGGGGATCACAATATCATTATCTTTCGTGCGACCGATGCGGGTAACACCGGGACGTAATAACCAAGTTTTCTCCCCTGGTGACAGTGATGGCTTTGCCCGCCCTAGGCATCGCAAATAAGCTGTATTCACCGGGGTAGCTATGCCAGAAATTGCCGGCTCTGGTAGTTCTGTAACTCCTTCATCTACGCCTTTAATCAGTTCTCCATCAAAATCAGGATGGAGGTAGAGAACTGGTAAAGTCCAAGCTGGTTGATTGAATTTATACAGTGTCAACAGTTCTTGTCTAGCTGCTGCTACCGCCTCATCAATTAATTTACGCGATCGCAAATTAGCAGCAAAAGTTTGAATAAAACTATAACTTTCTGCATCAGCAATTTGATCACGCATTCCTAACACCGCTGGCACACCATGACGAATTAACACTTCTACCAAACTACTAGCAGGGATAGCTTGGTGATTAGTTGCTGCTGGTTGCGCTCCCCAACAGGCGTTAAAAACTCCCAATTTTATCCCTGTCCGCGTTAAGACTTGAGCTAATTCTATCCCATTAATTTTGAGTTCATTTCCTAAAAATAATGAGCCTCCATCTGGATCTGGTAGTCCATGCCCGGCATAAAAAAACACATTATAAACTTTAGTTTCTAACTCTTGAATTAACTCTGTTTTCGTCGGTTGTACCAATGTCTTTACTGTACAAGGTGCATAGCCAGCGGCAGTTTTGCCCACAGGACGACCTGCTAACAAGATTTTTTTCAGTAAAGATGCTTCCTGATCTAGTTGTAATTTATGATCATGTCCTAATACCAACAGAATATTTACAGCCCGGTCGGTTCGCAATTCTGGCAGAGGTTCAACTTCACGGATGGTGCGACTAAATAAAATATCCTGGGAAAGAGACATGGCTGATTGTCCGGCTTCTGGCTGCATAATTTCCCAAGGTAAGGCAATCAGATCAGGATCACGAATTTCTAACCGAAAGCGTAATTGAGTCTGTTGACCCATGGCCATCCCCCGACTCCGTTCCCAACTACTCAAAATCGCTCCATCAAATATCCATCGCCATAAATTGATGCCCAAGGATTGCATCAAACGACTACTATAGGGACTTGTATTTTGACCTTCAGCAGGTGAAATTACAGCTAAGGGTAAGCCATTAACTAATGGAGATGTTGAACCGGACGTAACATCTAATAGATTATGACCAGCAAACATTTGCTGCCAATCTCGCCAAACCTGATTAAGTTCAGCGGAGAAAACACAATCACGGAGAACATAACCACTGGGATATGGTGCTTGGACTACCCAAATGGCGAAGTGATCTGTGCCAGTATTCACTAGACGGGCGATCGCTATACTCGCCGAAGGCATTGCCAAATTCGGGCTGGACATGGATTGGTAGAAACTAAACGTTCAAAACACAGATACAGATATTCTAGACAGAAGTAGCGAATTTAGTCATTAGTTAGTTGTCAGTTGTTAGTTGTCAGTAGGGGCGAAGCATTTGCAAGATAAATTATCGGTCATTGCCAAAAATAGTTCTCCAAATGCTTCGCCCGTACAGTTGTTAGTTGTTAGTGGGAAAATTTATACCTGTCACCTATTGACAAGGACTAGGTTGATTTGATTGTAAAATAGAAATACCCTTCCCTAGATCTTGCAGTTCGGAAAAGTTAACTTGGACTATTTGAGAAGTTTCTAAGGCAGGATTGGATTTTTCACAGAGGCGCAAACGCACTTCTGGATTATTTTCATTATTAGGATTAGTTTTTTTCTCTATAACTTGGAAAAAACTTTCAGCGGAAAAAGGTTGGTTATTTAAAGTTATGGAACTATTAGCTTGAATCACCCAATTAGGAGAGAGATTATCTAAAGTTCTTTGTATAGTCGAAGGTGGAGGCTGACTGGAAAAAGGAGTCGGAGAAGAAATTATTATTGTTGGTGATTTGAATTGAAGTTTAAACCAATATCCCAATAAACCAGATAATAACGTTAATCCCAAAATAACAAACAACTGTAATGGTATTTGGGGAAGTTTGATAGTTTTATTTTCGGAAATAACTTGAGTTTTTTGATTATTAATAAAACTCTCACCATTGTTTGGATCATCTGATGAATATAATTCTGTGTCAGCTAAAAGATGAGAAATATCCGCTGTAATTCTTATATCTGGTTCAGAGTATTTGACATTGTAATGTACTAAAGCAATAGTAACATTATCATGTCCATTTTTAGTATTAGCAATTTCTATTAATCTTTGGGAAACATTTTCTATACTTGTTTTCCCAGAAAGGAGAGGCAATATTTCTGTTTCCCAAGATTCTTCTACTCGGTCAAAATCGCTCAAACCATCGGATGTGAGTAAAAAAACAGCATCTTCGTCAATAATAAAGCGTTGAGAGGTAGGATGTAGTGAGGTACTTTTACTCATTCCCAAAGCCTGAACTAAGGAGCCAGAACCACTGTGTTGTAATGCTTCCCGGTAGAGAGCATAGCCCAAACGGACTTCACGGGACGCGACATCATCATCTAAAGTAACTTGATGACAACTATGGCGGGTAATCCAGTAGGCACGACTATCACCAACATGGGTAATATATATCTCATGGGCGATAGGTAAAGCCATGACAATAGTTGTTCCCATGCGTTGTCGTCCTTGACGATGTTCGCTATCATTACGCTGGCTGATTTTATCATTAGCGGTTGCCACTGCTCTTTCTAAATCAGAAAGTAGCATGGAAGGATCTATGTTGTCGTCAGCAACTGAAGTAAGTTCTTTTATTTGTTGCTGAATGGTTTCAATTGCTAGGTTAGAAGCCACATTACCGCCCTCATGTCCACCAATACCATCACAAACAACTGCTAGGGCGTTATGCTGGGGTGGTTTAGTGATTAAAGTATCATTGGGGGGATAACAAGCATCCTCGTTGCGTGGTCGGCTGGGGCCTGAGTCTGTTTTAGTATAGATTGTGATAGTGGTTGTTTGAGATTTTTCTAATTGGCTCAATCCTTGATCTAAAACTTTGATTAATTGCTCAGATGAGTTAATTTCCCCCTGAATTAGAAATTCACATACTTGTTGAATAAATGGGGCAATATTTGGTTTGGCATTTTTGAGTATTTTCAGCCAAAATTCTCCCAATTGGGATAATGTCGGGGGGGTTTCTCCATCAAAACGCAATTCCAGTAAGCGAATTAGTACCCCTTCTACCCTTAATAGATAAGAGTCTAGAAGGCTAGATGCTACTCCTTCAATGCCTAGGGGCTGCCATAAATTAGCTAATTGCCACAGCCAATGAATTTGGCGGATTGATGAAGCTGCACTCCAAACAGTATCTAAACTACTACATAGATTTGCTTGAGTGATGGTTGCATCAGTTATTAATGGTGGTCTTTCTAATAGTAATATTTCTGTTTTACTCTGCCCGTTACCTAAATTGAGAATTCCATAAACTTGTGGTATGTGGAGACGATAGGGAATTAATTTCAGATAAGGTCTAATTTTTCCTAAATCATCTAACTCTGGTATTTGGGGCAATAACCCAGGTTTGATATCTAAAAGTATGAATTTATTAATAACTAAATAGCGATTGCTCCCATCGTCTAAAATAGATCCGGGATCACCAAAGTTGAGATCATTGCCCACAGCCCACAAATAACGCTTAGGCAAAGGAGTGGAACACTGCTGGCAAAATTTGTGGGTGAGGGGATTAGCAGATTGACAATATTCATTTGGGCAGCAGAGCGTTACCGCATCATTTTCCATAGTTTTCCCACCGATCAACAATTGGCATTTTTTTCCAGAGTATTTCGTGTCATTAGTTGCTACCGCGCATATTTTTGGCAACCCACAGGCTCATCATAACTTTTATTGTTATGGGAATATGTAGCAATAGCAGAACTAATTCTCCACCTGTCATTAAAACTTGACATAGCTGGCGAATATAATTCGCCAAGGCTAGTAGTCTGTCAATCCAAAAATGACGGGTAAAGAAAGGCAAGCAGGGGGAGAAGAGGGGCAGGGGGAGTAGGGGAGGGAAAAACAAACAGAAGTTTTTTCCGATCATTACCCGTCAAAATAAATTTGACGAACTACTAGGTAGATATGTATTCCGGTTATTGATTATTACTTACGGCAATTTGGGGTAATCCCATACTGTAGTTAGTAACCCGACTGGAGAGATTATAGCTAATTTCGCCTTTTTGAAGAAGCGATCGCAAATAATGCTCTAAGTCTGAACCAATACGGCGTAAGTTATAATCTGTTAGATCCGCGCCACTAGACGCTTCTACCAATTGATCAAACTGGCGATAAACTTTTTGCAGAGCATCTTCGTTCCAGTTAAATTCGTTATCTGGATCAATATCTAGTGTCAAAACTTGATTACTCGGAATCAGTTCATCTTTGTCCATTTCCGCCGCAAAAATGCGAACATGGCGGGTTGTGGACTTGAGCAGCATCAGGTTATCCATAAATTTGGGTGTAAGAATTTAGCTGAATTGCACTGCAATCATTTTAACTGCTATGTTTGAGCTTACAGCAAAAATGACGGCGAAAGTCTAAAATTAGGACAGATGGGCGCAGTCAGAAGCAGGACTGGTGTTTGGGCTGTGATTTTAAGTTCGGATCTCATTTACCCGGAATGTGCCATATTCTTCTAAATTGATTCCGTCTCATGTATGTAATAATTCACAAAAAATTTTCTGATTTTTTGACTGATTCTGATTTTTTCTGATGTAAATGTACTCATCTTGTAGTGACTTCACTAGATTTTCTTCCAGTTAGTCAATTTTCCTACAGTTATAAATTGCATTTATCAAAGGAGCATCTTCAGTACAAATGCTTAATTATTCTCATCCGAGAAAAGTAAAAAAAATAATATTTCTTGACGTTTTTAACAAGTTGATGTAAAAACCTTTAACAAGGTCTAATCAGTTCTTTACAAAAACTTCATGGTATGACATCTCAGAAATTGAATAATAGTTTATGGCTCGGATATGCCATAAATAGGAAAGAAACACCAAAAAATAGTAGAATCTAACTAAAAAAAACAGGGGGAGTAAAATAAGATGCCAGTTTTATGGATGAGAAAAAATTCTGATCTTCAAAAACTTTGGATTCACAAAAGTACAAAGAAAGTATAAGAAATTTTTCTGAAGATTTAGAACCCTACCCGGATGACCACTAACTAAAGGAATCCTCAAAACTATGAACTCTAAAGCATTACCACGCCAAATAAATAATCCAGAAGTAGGTGTTTATGAGTGTGAAATTCACCTCAAATTCCGCCTGATTGAGGAAAAGAGTCTATTAGGTGATCGTGAGCAACTGTTACAAGTATTACTAGAGGCTTTAACTGAAGGATCTGATGATTTTTTAGAAACCTTACAAGCATCTGTAAAAGCTCAGGAGATTTCGGAGTTTAAAGCCTCCCCACAAATGCGTCGCCAAATGATGCGTTTACGCAATTTAGCTGATACTATTCAATAGTTATTGGTGTAATTTTTGATAGTGACCAGTCTAATTCAGATTTTTCAATATTGAGTTGGAAAAGTTAACCTTTACCTGTTTTTCTTAATCATGAGTTCGCTTGTAAACGTAAAATTACGTCTACAATATTTGCGTCTCAATGCTGGCAAGCTAGGAAAATTACAAGTAAAAATGTCTGACATTGTGTTACTATCTCGGCAGCAAAATTATCCAGGTGCACTTTACCATTTTTTTACCAAGTAACTCTCATCATAAGTAGAGCAGTTTACTTTGCTAGACCATGTTCCAAAGCAAAACGAACCAACTCTGTGCGGCTATTAGTACCAGTTTTACTAAATAGACGACTCACATATTTTTCGACATTGCGGACGCTGGTTTCCAAGCGCCGGGCAATTTCTTTATTCATTAATCCTTCTGCTACCAAATTTAAAACACTTTGCTCTCTAGGAGTCAAATCTATTTTAAACGGGGCTGGCGTTTGGGATATGGCACTCCGATGAGTTAATAGTATTCTAATTTGAGCGATTTGATTAGCCAAATCGGCAAGATTTGGAGTTTCGCTGTTTTCCCCGGTTGAGGGAGTTTGGGCGCTGCGACGCGCTAGTAAGTTTTCAACTATGGCGACTAATTCATCAGGATCGAATGGTTTGGGTAAATACGCATCAACACCTGCATGATAGCCTTGAATGCGATCGCCTGTCATCCCTTTAGCAGTTAAAAATACCACTGGTAGAGCCTGAAAACGGGGGTCATCCCGCATTTGCTTGAGGAACTGATAGCCATCTACCTGGGGCATCATAATATCAGAAATGACCAAATCAGCGGTGTTTGCTTGCATCCAGTCCCAACCTTCACGGGCATTACTGACAGTTTGAACCCTAAAACCGCTTTCTTGTAAGTATTCTTTGACGGCTTCCCGCAATCCCGGTTCGTCATCTACCAGTAACAATTGTGCTGACATTGAAAATTCCTATTAGGTGTACCTTAATCTAATCTAGCGAAATTTGGTGAGTATTGACTACTAGGGCAGAGGAAATCCATTAATTCATCCGTCTTTATCTGCGTTTATCTGCGTTTATCTGCGGTCAATAATTCTTAAAATCTGATTCTATTCTCATCCTAAATTGGTATTATATATCGCATCAAAACCCAATGGTAAATTATTAAAAGTCAACAATAAATATGATTAAAGAAATAGGTAAGGTGTATCTTGTTGGTGCAGGTCCTGGAGATGTAGAATACTTAACCGTTAAAGCCTATCGGCTGTTAGCATCTGCTCAGGTATTGGTTTATGATGCTTTAGTTGATAGTCAATTATTAGATTGTGTTCCTGTTGATTGCCTAAAAATAGATGTTGGTAAACGTGGAGGTAAACCCAGCACTTCCCAAAATGAAATCAACGATTTATTAGTAAAACATTGTTTAGAAAACAAACAAGTTATTAGACTAAAATCGGGAGATCCTTTGATATTTGGACGCTGTATTTTAGAAATTACAGCTTTAAAAAATGCAGGTTGTGAATTTGAAATCATTCCGGGAATTTCTTCCGCATTAGCAGCACCATTATTAGCCGGAATTCCGCTTACAGATAACGTTCTTAGTCGTTGTTTTGCAGTTTGTACAGCCCATGAACCAGAAACTTTAAACTGGGAAGCATTAGCAAGTTTAGAAACCTTAGTAATTTTGATGGGAGGAAAAAATTTACCAGAAATAATCCATCAACTGATAAAATATAGAAAACCTCATTCTACGCCGATTGCTATTATCCGTTGGGCTGGAACACCTAGTCAAGAAGTCTGGACAGGAGAACTGGGAAATATTCTCGAACAAACCGTCGGCTTATCTCTCTCTCCCGCAGTTATAGTCATTGGTGAAGTTGTGCGATTACGCGATGATTACCTATAATATGAAAAATCTCTTCTTTGCGTCTTTGCTCCTTTGCAACTTTGCGCGAAACCAAAAATTATTAAGTGAATGTCAACCGTGAATTACAATCTTTCTCCTTTAACTGAGAAAACCATTTTAGTTACCCGTTCTGTGGGACAATCGCATCAATTTAGCGATCGCTTAACCTCCGCAGGTGCTAATGTGATAGAAATGCCAGCTTTAGAAATTGGACCCCCTAGCAGTTGGGACGCTTTAGATCAGGCAATTTCACATTTATCAACTTTTAATTGGCTAATTCTTACTTCTAGTAATGGTGTAGAATACTTTTTTGAGAGATTAGAAAAATCCGGTGAAGATAAAAATGCTTTAGCTGCTGTGAAAATTGCCGTTGTTGGGGAAAAAACAGCCCAAAGTTTACAAAAACAAAATATTCTAGCTGACTTTATTCCTCCTAACTTTGTTGCTGATTCCTTAGTTGAAAACTTTCCCGAATCACTAACAGGTAAAAAGATATTATTTCCCAGAGTTGAAAGTGGTGGAAGAGAAGTATTAGTAAAGGAATTAACAGCCAAAGGTGCAGAAGTAATTGAAGTTCCCGCTTATGAATCTTGCTGTCCTCAAGGTATCCCTCCTGCGGCTGAATATGCTTTAGTTAATAATACTGTAGATATTATTACCTTTGCCAGTTCTAAAACAGTCCTATTTTTCTCGCAATTAACAGCACATATATTTACCTACAATCCTGAAAATTTAGCCAGAGTTTGCATAGCTTCCATTGGTCCCCAAACTTCAAAAACCTGTCAAACTGTATTTGGGAGAGTAGATATTGAAGCAGAAGAATATACCTTAGAAGGTTTAACAAATGCCATAATTAAATGGACAAATCATAGCTGAATTTTCTAATGACTAATACCAACCTTATGTGAGGTGGCACAGAATCATGAAATCCATTAATTCATCCCTCTTTATCTGCGTTTATTTGCGTTTATCTGCGTTCAATAAATCTTAAAATCTGATTCTATGAAGATTCATCTTAATTTAGTATTATAACCAATGACTAAAAACTTAATTGGTTTAACTGGTGGAATTGCGACAGGTAAAAGTACAGTTGCTAATTATTTAGCGACAACTTACAATTTACCGATTTTAGATGCAGATATTTATGCGAGAGACGCGGTATCTGTCGGTTCTCCTATTTTGTCACAAATTGCTGAAAAATATGGTAGAGAAATCATATTAAATGATGGTAATTTAAATAGAGCCAAATTAGGAGAAATTATTTTTCATCAACCGGAAGAACGTTGTTGGGTAGAGGGAGTAATTCATCCTTATGTGAGAAATTGTTTCGCTAAAGCTATTAACGAATCATCTGCAAATACTTTAATTTTAGTGATTCCCTTATTATTTGAAGCTAATTTAGAAAATCTAGTTAATCAAATTTGGGTTGTATCTTGTTCTCCACAACAGCAAGAACAGCGATTAATAGAACGCAATAATTTAACACCGGAACAAGCAGCAGCGAGAATTAATAGTCAATTACCTATTGCGGAAAAAATCCCTCGTGCTGATGTAGTTTTAGATAATTCTGGTAATTTAGAATCACTTTTACAACAGATAGATAAAGTTTTATTGCAAGATTCAACACTTTTGGAAATAAAATAGGAGTAATAAATTTGAGATCATTGCTGTTTTATACAATTCAAGGTAAAGTATGATGGAAAATGTACTAGGATGTCAGTTTAATCAATTCCCCCTAAATCTTACCTACATAGTTGATATAAGCTATTTCGACGGTTCACTACTATCAGTATTTAAAAGTGAACATGGAGACTTTTATATTTATAATTGGTGTGATGTAGATAATCAATTCAATCGCTGGTTGGTTTTTAGAGTTAAGAGAAAATCATTAATAAAGTATTTGGAGCGTCAACTTAGTTTACAGAATTTAGTATTGTCACCAATTGATGGATTTCAATATTTGTTGGATATTGGTGATAATCTGGATGTTAAAAATACTTGTGTCGTGCAGCCTTATAACTTGCCAAAATCATATATTCCTGGCAAAAATTCATATTATAATGATTTACAGTTAAAGCCAGAATCCTTAGAGGAAGACAAAAAAATAATTAAACAAGAAATATATTCAAAAGGCCAAGAAGAAATCAAATTACTCATAAGTTGATTGTAAAAATAGCTTAGATTTATTTTCAAGTCCTCCTAATAAAAATACAATTTTTTCTGGTATCTTGCAGAAGTAATTTAACTAATAGGATAAATGTCCCGCAAACCACGCAACCTCAAGCCAGAATGTTGCCATCATATTACTACTCGCTGTAATAATCGTGAATTTCGCCTAACTCGTAATGAATGTCGGGAAGTGTTTATTTATGCTATCAAAAAAGCTGTAGATAAGTTTGGGTTTAAGCTTTATGCCTTGTGCATTATGAGTAATCATGTTCATTACTTGATAGAACCGAAAAAGCCTGAAGACCTCCCTAAAATTATGCACTGGTTAAATTGGTACACTGCTATGTGTTTTAACCGGATGCTAAACCGTACAGGGCATTTTTGGGAAAGGCGATATCACAGCAGCGAGTTTGAGAAGACGGATCACAAAAGGGCATTGAATACGTTGCGATATATTCATGCTAACCCAAAAGCGGCTGGAATGCAGCAAGGTTTTTTCTATGACTTTAGCAATTACGGAACTTATGACCGACTTAGTAATGATGGCTTAACAGAATGGCATCCTGCATTTTTGCAGCTAGGAAAAACTTTAGATGAATGTGCTGCTAGATATCGGGGGTTTTGTCGCAAGTACAAGCCAAAGCCAAAATCAGAAAAGCGTAACCACTGGGGAAGCAAGCTATTAGCGGGAATGAAATTGAAAGGGAAGCCGAATAAAAAGAAGACATCACCAGGACAAATAAGTCTTCCTTGGAATGAGTGGGAACCAACAGACCCAGAAATTAAGGAAGTGGCAGATAAATTTGTTTTTGCGAATTGCTACCCAGAAGGAAGGGGGAGTACCAGGTATCGAAAATCGTAAAAACCTAGAAAATCCGTGGAAAAGTAGGATATAAGAAATATTTATGATTAGGCTGAAAGCTTTATATGTTACAGTCTACAAGTCTCTGCGCGAGAGAATACATTTGATATTCTTTTATGTTTAATGGTTTTTTCTTTATCACGAGTATATTAGTAATAATAGTAGGGAGGTGTCCTATAGGGGCTTGTATACTATAATTTAATACTGTATACCACTCTAATGCGCTATACGTTTTTTCCAAGTCTTTACCTTGTGCTTCATAGATCCGCTTTTGGACACTAAAACCAAAGCGACCATCACTATATTGTACCCAAAGTTGGTCAATTGTGCGGAGGACAGAACAAGGAAATTTTTCAATAGCATCAACATCTAAGTAGCCTTGACTTTCTCGTTTTGCCACCTTGAGCATCATTTCTGCTGTTTCCTCATCAGCCTCACGCCAATTTCCAGCAGCTAAATAATCTAAAAGTTGTTTGTATTGTTGTGGCCATTGGTCTTTAAAAACTCTAATTCCTTCCCCATCATTTTTATTTTCTTGAGTCCAACAAGTAAGATGTTTATCATCTTTTGCTGGATATTGCTTTGCTTCTGCTTCTGTTGGTAATCTATAACGAATTAGGTTGTTATCAAAATTAGAATTTAAACTCAACCAAACACAGAACCGATTAGCAGCTTGAAAACTAATTCTAGTAACAGGTTGAGTAAGAGAAATATTACTGACATCAGCAGGTAAAAAGCCTTCTTCAACAGTATTTGTCCCAAAGGTATCTTTGATAAACTCCTGATACTCTGCCAAAGTAATATAACTCTGATCAATTTCTTGAGTTTCATTAATTCTTAATAAGCCATTTAACCTTCTAACTAATTTCACCTGTGCTGCTAGTTGGGCAATTTTCGGATCTTTAGATGATAAACCAGCTTCGAGAATATCTTCAAGTTGGATCTGTGTTTGTGGTTCTACTTTTTTACCTTCTTTCAGACAATCATAAGCTAGAGTCAAGGAAGCAACATTTTGATTTTGTAAAGCTGCTGTAATTAAATTTGTGGCATCACTTTGAGCAGCATAAAGGCGAATTGTTTCCGCCCACCAAGAATTATCAAAGTTGTCAATTAATATTTTTTCTTGCTGTAACTCTTTTACTTCAGCCGCAGCTAAATATTCCTGAAAACTCAAATGAGCAAATTCAAAAATACCTTGTTCTCTTTCCACTATCAAACCACTAACATCTTTAACTTGTTCTAAAAATTCTGCTGGTGTTAGTGTAATATTCACTATTGTTTGTAGTTCACTAGCAATTAAATTCTCAACTCCTGCTGGTTCAAAAGTGCGAGTTTCCCTTTGCATCAAATCCAGTGCTAAAACTTGCAATACTGATTTATTTTGTTCAGATGTCAGAGGCGCTTTAATTTTCTTCGCTGCTTGTCGCATTCCCAAAAGTAAATCACAAATTTTCTGATACAATTCCACCCTCCGTCCTGGTAAGGCACTACCGCTATAGTGAACAGTAGCAATCATTGTCACCAAAAGCGGATTCGTGGCCATATCAGCAATAGCACGATTATTAATAATCCGCTCAATTAAATCTTCAGCATTTTTCTTAGCTTCTGCCCTTACTGCTTGATTATTTTTCCCAGCGCGACTTCTGATTTCAGTTTGCAGATACCAACTATTAATAAATAGTTTCATCTGTTCTAGAGTGAATGGTAGAACTTTCAGAATAACTCCTACCTCATCCACTGGCGCACTACTATAACCATAAGGACGAGAAGTAATGATAAAAGCTGTTTGGCGATAAGTTGCCATTTGCTTATTTACCCATTCACTTACCTGCGAACGTTCATGACTATCAGCAACTTCATCCAGTCCATCTAACATCACTAAACATTTGCCGTTTTTTAATTGTTGATTAAACCAATCTGTTTGAGGTTTGAGTTCAGCAAAAGCAGGTTGAGTTTTCAGATGGTTGGTAATTATTTCTGGTAAATTCGGAGGTTGTGGACTGGTAATTTCTTCGCGGATATCGCGTAGGTACAATAATATTGGTAGAAATTTGGGTGCTTTATATTTGCGATGACCATTTTTGGCATAGGTCAAAGTCAAATGCTTCAACAGGGTTGTTTTACCATATCCAGGGGGAGCAATCACAGCCATGCAGCGATAACTGTCTTGTTTAGAAATAGCAGCTAAAAAATCCCAAATTTCTTGATTTTCAATATTATGAATGGTGTGTTGATTAGAAACCATTGCGCCAGAAATATTTTCTAAATTACCTGTTTCAACTTTTAGCGGTACAAAGACATCTTCTAAATCCAACACGGGTAAACCAAATGTAGATCCTTCTGTTTTAAAGTCACAATAAATATCAACTAATAACCTTTTATATTTACTCTGAAATCCTGAAATACTTTTAATAACTTTACTCGGTAAATCGTCTACTTGTTTACCAACCCACAGTGCAGCTTTTTCTCCTTTTTCCTCTGCCTTTTTTTCTAGGGTTTCCATAAATTTGCCGCTAAACTTTACCCAAATAGAAGAAACAGCAGTCAGACAGGTGGAAATTCCCGCTTCTTTCCATTGGTGACTAAGAAGAAAATGACCCGTTACACCGAGTCCAGTTCCTGTAGGTAGCCATTTAACTAATTCCTGTGTAATATTTCCCATCTACCAGACTCCAAGTAAGTATTTACACAAATACGATTGAATACATTTTAATACAAAGCTTTGCGTCTTTGCTCCTTAGCGTCTCTGCGCGAAAATAAATTCTCAACGCAAACAACGAATTGCTTCTAATAACCCTCTAGCTTTATTCAGAGTTTCTTCATATTCCTTTTCGGGGTCAGAATCAGCCACCAAACCTGCACCAGCTTGGACTGTAACCGTCTGATTATGTAATACCATAGTTCTGATAGCGATCGCACTATTCAATTGTCCTTCAAAATCGTAATATCCATAGACACCAGAATACACACCTCGGCGACTTGGTTCTATTTCATTAATAATTTCCATCGCCCTGATTTTAGGCGCACCGCTGACAGTCCCAGCAGGAAAGCACGCTTTGAGTAAATCCCATGCGGTTTTACCCGGTGCTAACTTACCCACCACATTACTCACAATGTGCATCACATGAGAGTAGCGTTCAACGATCATTAATTCATCAACCTTAACACTACCGCTGCTGCACACCCGCCCTAAATCATTGCGTCCTAAATCAACTAACATGACGTGTTCGGCGATTTCCTTGGGGTCTTGAAGTAAATCAGCGGCTAAAGCTGCATCTTCCTTTGTTGTCTTCCCTCTGGGTCTAGTTCCCGCAATGGGACGGACTGTGGCGATAATTTCCCCTTCATCATTGCATTCGGCTTTGACCATGACTTCGGGGCTAGAACCGATAATTTGCCAGTCTTGGAAGTTAAAATAAGCCATGTAGGGCGAAGGATTGATTTGCCGCAAAGAACGGTATAAAGCGAAGGGATTACCTGTATATTCTGTGGATAAGCGTTGCGAAATAACGACTTGAAAAATATCACCAGCTTTGATATGTGCTTTAGCTTTTTCTACACTAGCGCAAAATTCGGGACGGGTAAAGTTGCTGGTATAGTCCTCTATGCCCGCTTTAGGCTTGTTTCCGGGGGCTGTCCAAGTTAATTTGGTGTTTTCTGGTGATAGGGGCAAAGATAGCTTCCTAACCATTTCCTGAATGCGATCGCTCGCCTTTTGATATGCTACCTCTAACCCGGCTGGATCACGTAAATCTGCGTAGGCGATCGCCCAAATTTTCCGTTTTACCTGGTCAAAAATCAATAATTGGTCTACCTGCATCCATAATCCATCAGGGATGTTGCGCTCATCTTGAGCATGAATTGGTACACGCGGCTCAATCCAATTAATTAATTCATAGCCCCAAAACCCAAATAAACCACCAATTCCTGAAGGTAATTCCGGTAATTTTACTGGGTGATAAGGTGCTAAACATTCCGATAAAACTGTAAACGGATCACCTATAAAAACCTGTTGATCACCATTTCGATGGGTTTGGGTTGTTTTATCACCCCTAGCTTCCAATATCCACAAAGGATCACAGCCTAATAAACTATAACGCCCTACAGTTTCCCCACCTTCCACCGATTCCAGCAAAAAGCTGTAAGGTTGATCTGCACAAACTTTATACCAAGCAGATACAGGTGTATCTAAGTCGGCTATCCATTCCTGATACACTGGCACAAAATTACCTTGGACAGCAAGCTTTTGAAACTGGTCGAAATCGGGGAAAATCATAAATAATTAGGTTTTGCTGAAAAAATTTTTCGTGAAGGCTAGGAGTCAGGAGTCACCGAGTCAGGAGTCAGGAGTCAGGAGTCAGGAGGAAAGAAGGAATTATATAGAACTTAATAGCTTTTGAATATCCATGAAACGATTGATTTATAAAGGTTTTACATTTATTAAGCAAACCCTAATTAACAATTAAAAATTAAGAAAGAGTTTTTTGTCATGGGTAAGGGGGCAAAGTTTTTTTCTTCCCCATTACCCATTACCTATCACCCATTACCTAGGGATTAAGCATCGTGAGTAGCTTTACCGCTGAATTTGATTTGTGCAGGGTTGGGGTTTTGACCGATTCTGCGGGGTACGTGACGCACCATAGAACGTCCAGCATTTACTTTTTCAGGGAAAACGCCATCAGCAGGGTGAATCATGGTAGTTTCGCCGCCGGGGAGAATGCGGTAAACTTTGTAATCGGTAATTTTGAATTTGCGAAGTTGCGCGCCTAAAGCAATACCGTACTCTTTGCGAGCAATGTAAAGTAGGTTTTCGCCTTTTACCATTTTAGCAGCGCCACCTGTGGGCATTTCAAAGACTTGCTCTTTAGGGCTTGTCCAGGTGATAGCGTACTTTTCTTCTACTTCTGCTTTTGTGAGTAGTCCGCCAGTGCTGCCACCAAAGATTGGGGTTTTTCCAGTCAAAGTTGCCATAAACTGTCTCTTGTAGGTTTTTACGGCATACTAACATTGGAACTGGACTTATGTTGCGATCGCGTTATAGACTGTAACAGTTTTTAGTAATTAGTTGGTGGTTAGTTGTCAGTTGTCCGTTGTCAGTAGGGGCGAAGCATTTGGAAGATAAATTATCGG